>CATPCO010000001.1 GCA_955652925.1 uncultured Xanthobacteraceae bacterium
GCTATGACATGGGCCGCGTCGACGGCGTCCTCGGCCTCAACAGCCGCGTCGCCATTAGCGACATGCAGATCAAGTTCGGCCAGCCTGCCGACGGCTGGCCCACAGCCGAGCTGCTGGCCCGGCAGCTTGTATCGGACAGCTTCGCTGAGAGAAGCCGTGAAGTCTATCAGAAGGGAAACGCATCGAACTCGCGCCCCTGATACCCGCGAAAATCGGACCAATGTTGCTCGATGTCATCGCGGAACAAATCGCGGGTCAGGGCGCGGGCAAATTTCGGGACCAGGTGTTTCATCGGGCGGATCGCCGCCCCGCTGGGGCCGAAGCTGAGCGTGGTGGCAAAGTTGAAGCAGTGGATATTCGCCAGTTCCGGGGTCGTCCCAGGCACGCGTTCGGTGTAGCAGAAGGATGGCGACAGATAGGGGAACAGGCTGAGGCGCGGATTCTCCTCGCCGGCCGGCGGTCGGAAGTTATCGTGCCAAGTCGCGATGTTATGCGCGAACGCGCCGAGCTCCGGGCGCACACGATGATCCACCGTCACCCCGGTGCCGCAGATTATAAAGTCTGCATGCGCGACCCCTTTGGACGTGCGGATCACAAGCTCCTCGCTTTCGACGGCGACGCTTTGCCATGGCTCGCCGACCACCATGCGATAATTAGGGAAGCGCGAGACGCGCTCCCAAGCGTCCTGCGTGAACGGCTCCCGCAGATCCAAAAAGTAGCTGAGAAATCGCCACCGCCACAGATCGTCCATCTCGCCGATATGTCGTGTAAAGCCTGGAAACGCCGCCCACTTGTACGGCTGTATCGATTGAATCTGTGTCCGCCGGCAATACTGATCGACCGCGCGCGCGCCATGCTCAAGTGCCATCGCGGCATTGTCCATGGCCGAGGCAGCCGCCCCAAGAACCGCGATGCGTTTGTCCTGAACTGCAGAAAAATCGATTGGCTCGCTGCTGTGCGCCCAGAACCGCTTGGGAACAGCACGCATGATTTCTGGCGTATACCATTCGCCACCTCCCTCCATGCCGGTTGCGAGGACGA
This sequence comes from uncultured Xanthobacteraceae bacterium, assembly GCA_955652925.1. Classification (GTDB taxonomy): domain Bacteria; phylum Pseudomonadota; class Alphaproteobacteria; order Rhizobiales; family Xanthobacteraceae; genus VAZQ01. The sequence continues at coordinate 1,042 of CATPCO010000001.1, forward strand.
TCTTGCGCGCCAGCAGTCGCTCGGCTCCGGAAGTCGCCGTGATTTCCGCCGCAAGGCAGCCTCCAGCCGGAACAATCCGATCGAGGCGCGTTCCATTCTGCACGGGGATGCGGGTCACCTCGCGAACCCAGCGCAGATAACGCACCCATTCGGTGCGCGGTATCTGGAAGAGGTCTTGCCACGCCTGCTCGCCGAATTGCGCCACGTACCATCTCTGGAAAGAGAGACTCGGTAGGCCCAGATCAGGCCCGGTCAGCTCCTTGGGCGTGCGCAACGTGATCATGCGCGCGATGCTCAACCAGGGCCCCTCCTGTCCCTCGGGCATCATGTCGATGCATAGAACACGGTCGACGTGATCGCGCAGCAGCGCGAATGCAATCGCCAATCCGGCTTGCCCGGCGCCCACGATCAAGACATTCAATATCGGCTGGCCGTCTTCGCTCCGGTGCGGGACGACCCAATTCCTCTTTGGAAAATCGAGGAGCGTGCGTTCCTTCTCGACGCATCTTGCAAGATGCACGAGACGCTCGGCCGCGTCTGGCTTCAATGGTGGGTTTTCAGCAGCAATTCCCGATACCGCCGCCGAGGCCAAGACTATCCCGCCTTTTCGGTCGTCGGATCGATCATCTTGCGGACTTCGGTGATTTTCGATGCCGGAAATCCGCTCATCTCGGCATGCTTGCGGATGATCTGTTCATCCGTCGCGAGATAGACGCAAAATGTCTTGTCGTCGGCGACGTAGCTTTCCTGCCACTGGATGTCCGGCGCGAGCTTGCGCAAGACCTCGTTCGACTTCGCCGCCGCTGCGCGCAGCTGCTCGCGCTCAAATGTGCCGACCTTCGGGATATCGCGTTCAATGATGAACTTGCGCATAGCCATGATCATCTCCTTTTCTTCGGGCATTGGCGCGCTCACGCGCGGTCAGTCAAGGGCCCAGCGCGGCGAACAGAACTGGCGCAATCCGCTGCGATCCATCAGGGCGTCTGCGCTCTTCTGACTATCCACGAGCACGCTTTGCTCGTCCAGAGAGCAGACCTTTCCGGCTGCCAAGAGAATCTTTCCGTCGACGATGACGGTATGCGCGCCACCGCGGGTGCTGAAGACCAGGTTGGCTACCGGATTGATCACCGGCGCCCAGTCCGCGGAAGCCATCTGGAACATGGTGATGTCGGCCTTCTTGCCGACTTCGAGCGATCCGACTTGCTTGTCCAGACCCAGGGCTAGCGCGGCACGAACGGTTGCCATTTCAAGGGCTGTTTCCGGCGGTACGATGGTTGCGTCGAGCCGATAGGTCTTGCTGCCCCCGGCAAACAGAAAGAATTGGCGCGCGACGTCGATGTAGTTGCTGGCCATTGCAGAGCCGGACCCGAGCGTCACATTGACGCCGAACGCGAGCAGTTCCGGGTAGCGGCCAAGCTCCAGGCTGCCAGTGCCGAGACGATGCGACATTGACGGGCAACATGCGACATTGGCATTGCCGGCCTTGAGGTCGACGAGATCCTGCGGGCTGGTCCATCCGGCATGCGCGATGATGCTCGTTGGCGCAAGCAGCCCTGCCGCTTTGAGCCGGGTTACCTCGGTGCGCGAATGCTGGCGGCGCGATGCCACGGCGTCATCGCGCGAACGCCCCGCCGCGGCGATGACGCGCACGGACATCGCCCGTGCGAGATCGGCGACTTCCTTGCACAAACGGTCGCTGGCCGCCGCCATCCAGGGCAGCGCCACCGCCGGTTGGACGCGGTCGCAGCCAAGGGCGCGGATGCGCTCAATGTCCGATCGAGCCTTATGCAACGTCTCCTCGGTGGTCTCGCGCGCAAATGCCGCCGGAAATGATCCCATCAGCGTCTCGAACTCGTCGTAGCAGGCGTTTGCCACCATCGCCCGCAGGCCGGTCCTGACTGCCGTATCAGCAATGATGTGCGCAAATCGGCTGCCGCTATCAACAAAACAGGTCGTCCCGGACCGGATCATCTCCAGCTGACAGGCCAAGGTCGCCGTGGCAGCCTCCTCTGCCGTCAGGGCCGCTTCGTAGACGAACAAGCGCTCCAGCATGAACTTCGGAATGTCGCAAAGGTCGCCGGCCCCGCGGCCAAGTTGGTGCACGGTCGCGACACAAGTGTCGATCAGTCCCGGCATCGCGATCAGTCCGCGGCCGTCAATGGTCTCATCCGTCGCAAATTCCCGCTCGACAGCGCTCGATTTGCCGATGGCCGCAATGCGGTCTCCAGCGATCGCAATGGCGCAGTCCGCGATCATCCGGCGGCCGTTGTCGGCGGTCACGACCCAATCGATGTTCCTGATGAGGCGACGCATGGTGTCTCGCTAGAACGGGATGATTTTTGATCGAATCGCCATCCCGCTCTAGCCTTTTGTTTGAGCATGATCTGCTTTCGAAAACCGGTGCCCACTGTGCGGGATCATGCTCTAGAGCCTCGGCCACGGAGATTGCGTGATGCGATCGAGGCCCGATCGGCGAGCGATCGCAATGCCTCGTTCTTGGCATTCGGACAGCGCTTCAGGCTCGTCGATGGTTCGGACCTCGCCGGCAGCCATTAAAATCCTGCCGTTGACAATTACCGTATGGGCGCCGCCGCGGCAGCTATGCACGAGATTCGAGAGCGGATTTAGCATCGGCCGCCAGTCGGCCCTGCGGGTATCAAACAGCGCGAGGTCCGCTTTCTTGCCGACTTCAATCGAACCAATCTCGGTGTCCATGCCCACCGAGATCGCGCCGTTGATTGTCGCCATCTCGATCATGTCTTCGGGCGGAAAGATGAACGCGCTCAGCCGCGTGGAGCGCATCGCTCCGGCACCGAGATTCATCAAGCGGACCATGTCGAGGTAGTTGCTCGACATGGCCGAATTGCAACTCAGCGATACGGTGATGCCGAGCGCGCTCATTTCGGGAAAATGGCCGTAGGTGGTGTCGCCCATGCCGAGGCGGAAACCGGTCGACGGCGTATAGGAAATCTTGAAACCGTACTTTTGCGCGAGATGAATTTCGCGCGGAGTGGCCCAACCCATGTGGATCATCACCATATCGGGTCCGAGGACGCCCAATTCTTCCAGGCGCTCGACATCGCTGAAGCCGGACGAGAGGCGCGAGGCGACGATCTCGTCCCGCGATTCCGAGGCGTGCATGACAATCGGGACGCCGTGCTTGTTGGCGAGCCGGCGGATGCCTCGGCATAAATCGTCCGAGCATCCCGCCAGGATACGCAACGCAAACCAGGCGCGCACCCGGCCATCGTACGTATTGTTGTGGTGCAGCACCGTATCCTCGGCCCGCTCCAGTGCCTCGGCCAGCGTCTCGCGAAACATCGTCTTTGAGGGCATCTTGCCGATCGTCGTATTGTGGATGTCGAAGGCCGTGCGCGAAACGATGCCCCGCATCCCCGTCTCCCCGGTCGCTCGCGCCGTTTCGCTCGGATAATAGCTGCTCGGGTCGAGAAAACAGGTCGTGCCGGAGCGGATCAATTCGAGCTGACAATTCTTCGCTGCCCAGTAGGCATCCTCGGAAGTCATCTCCGATTCGTAACCATAAAGTCGCTCGAGCAGCTGTTTGGGGATGTCGCACTCATCGGCGAGCCCGCGCCCAAGATGTTGGGTATTGTGCACGTGGGTATCGACGAACCCGGGTAGAACAAGCATTCCCGCCGCGTCGATCACCGTATCCGCGACGAAATCTCTCGCCAGGTCGGCGGATTTGCCGACGAATGCAATTCTGTCGTCAGCAACGGCGACAGCACCGTCTGTGATTATCCGGCGCGACGGATCGACGGTGACCACCCATCCGGCATTCTTGATGATCAGATTTGCCAATACGCTCTTCCCGGTGACGCGTTGGTGTAAAGTATCATGCCGCCTCCCTTGTTGTCGCGTCGATCAGGGACGTGACCGTTACGCTCAAATCGTCCCCAGGTAGGACTGCTGCACGGCAGGATCGTTGCGCAACACTGAACTCTCCCCTTCACGAACGATACGGCCGTTTTCCAGGACGTAGGAGTACTCGGAGAGCTTGAGCGCCTGATTGGCATTCTGCTCGATCAGCAAGATCGTCATTCCGTCCCGATTAAGCAGGCGCAGCGTTTCGAAAATCTGCTTCACGATCAAAGGCGCAAGGCCAAGGGTCGGCTCATCGAGCAGGAGCAATCGTGGCCGAGACATCAGCGAGCGACCGATCGCCAACATCTGCTGCTGGCCTCCGCTCAACGCCGCAGCGCGCTGCTTGCGCCGCTCAGCAAGCACGGGAAACAGGCTGCAGATCCACTCCAGGTCACGATGCACATCTGCTCGGTTGCGGCGCGCGTAGGCGCCCATTTCCAGATTATCGATCACCTTCATGTCAGGGAACAGTTCGCGCCGCTCCGGTACCATCGCGATCCCGAGCCGGACGATCCGATGCGGCGGCATCTTGCCGATGGGCTGACCTTGAAATCGAATCTCATTATTGGCCGTTCGATTGAGGCCGACGATGGTGCGAACCGTCGTTGTCTTGCCTGCACCATTTGCCCCAAGCAAGCTGACAATCTTCCCCTCCTCGACGCGCAGACTGATGCCGCGCAGCGCTTGAATCTTCCCATAGAACGCGTCGACCTTGCGCAGCTCAAGCATCGTCGGTTCCCAGATAAGCCTCGATGACGCGAGGGTTGCGTTGGATGTCGCTCGGTAGCCCTTGCGCCAACTGGATGCCGTGATCCAGCACAATCACCCGGTGCGAGAGCATCATCACGAGCCGCATCGTGTGACCGATGAGCAGCACGGAGATGCGCAAATCCTGATGAATCCTGCGAATGAGCTCCATCAGGAAATCCATTTCCGAAGCGCTCAAGCCGGCTGCGGGTTCGTCGAGCAAAATGAGCTTCGGCGTCGATGCAAGGGCGCGGGCGATCTCCAGCAGCCGCTGATGTCCGAACGCAAGACTGTTGGCGTGCTGGTGCGCATAGGATTGGAGTCCGACAAAACGCAGCAAATCCATTGCAGCGTCCCGGCAGCATACCTCTTCCGCACGTTCCTGGCCGGTGCGCAGCGCCGCCTCCAGGAGCGTGCCCTTGAGTCGCGTGTGTGCGCCCACGCGCACATTATCGAGCACGCTCATCTGGCCGAAAAGGTCTAGGTTCTGGAAGGTCCGCGCGATACCGAGCCGCGTGCGGGTATGCGCCGGCAATCCGGTGACGTCTCGGCCGTCAAAGTAGATTTTGCCGCTGGTCGGCCGATTGAGCCCGGAAATAAGGTTGAACAGTGTCGTCTTCCCGGCGCCGTTAGGTCCGATGACGCTGAGAATCTCATCGGCGCCGAGGGTCAGGCCGACATCCTGCAAGGCTCTCAGTCCGCCGAAGTTGATACCGATGTTCTCGACTTTCAGCAGCGGCCCGCCTGCAAGCTCCTTCTGCGACGCCATGGTCGCAGGCAGCTGCAGACGGAACTCCCCTTCTCCTGTGCTCGGCATCGCAGCTGCACCGGCGGCCGCAGCCAACCGAGTGCGCACCAATCCAACGATTCCTTCCGGCAGAAAGATCAGCAGCAGCAGGAGCAGAAATCCGGTCAGGAAATCCTTGTAGTCCGCGGTGCCGCGCAGTAGCTCCGGCAACACGGTGAGCATCGCGCCGCCGATCGCGGCGCCGACCAAGCTGTCGATGCCGCCGAGGATACTCATGGTGACGTAGAGGATCGACACCGGAAAAACGAACGCATCCGGATTGACGAACTGCGCAAGTCCCGCGAACAGGGCGCCCGAAACCCCTGCATAGAACGCGCCGAGCGCAAAGGCCGTCGTCTTGTAGTGCGCCAGGTTGATGCCCATCCCGCGGGCGGCAATTTCACTCTCGCGAATAGCGATGAAAGCTCGGCCTTGCTTGGAGTCCAGAATGTTGCGGGCGAGCAGAAACAACAACGCGGCGACGACGACGATCGCGGCATGGAATTGGCGCGGAAACAGCTCGTAGCCGAGCAGCACAGGCGGCGGCACCGCCATGCCGTTGGGCCCGTTCGCCAGCTCGTACCAGTTCTGCACGATGATCACGACGATCAAACCAAACCCGAACGTCACCATGGAAACATAGAGCGGACCCAATCGCAGCGCCGGCAGACCGAGCACGTAGCCAAAGAGTGCCGCCAGCAGTGCGGCCAGCGGCATGGCAACCCAGAAGGAGAAGTCGAGGTTCGCGACCAGCAGCGCGGTCGTATAAGCGCCGATGGCTGCAAACCCGGCGTGCCCCAGCGAGATCTGCCCGGCGTTTCCCATCACCAGACCCAGGCCGACGACGGCAATGACGTTGACCACCGTCAGGCTAAGCACAAACAGCGGATAGTTTTTCAGATAAAGCGGAGCAAGCAGACAGAAAAGAAAAACCAGGAGGACAGAACCCAACTTCACTCGCCGTCGGTTGAGCGAACTCACGCTCGCTTACCTTCCGTGCGGCCGAAAAGGCCGTGCGGCTTAATGGTCAGGATCAGAACCAGGACGCAAAATGCAATGACGTCCTTCATCGAGCTGGCGATGTATACGCCACCAAGATTTTCGATAACGCCCAGGAGGAAACACCCGGCAACGGCGCCCGGGATGCTGTTGAATCCCCCCAGAATGGCGCCGATGAATCCCTTGATGCCAATGCTACCCATCTCCGGGGTAATGATGATCAACGGCGCGAGCAATACACCGGCCGCGCCAGCAAGCGCGGAGCCGATCGCCCATACCAAGGAGAACGTCTGATTGACGCTAATGCCGACGAGCAGAGCGGCGTCTCTGTTCTCCGAGGTTGCTTCCATGCCCTTGCCGATTCTTGTCTTGCGGAAGAACAGCATGAAGGCGCAGACCAAAAGGATCGCGATTGTGATGATACTTAGGCTCAGCGGCGTGAACGTTAGTCCCGCAATCACGAACGGCTCTGCCGACAGGATGGACGGAAACCTGCTGACTTCCGATCCACGCAGGATGCGAACCGCCGCGCGCATCATCTGACCGACCGCGACCGTCGCAAGGATGAGCGTGACGACGGGCGCATTCAGCAATGGCCGATAGGCGACCCGTTCGAGCGCTGCTCCGAACGTGCCGCACAACAGCACTGCCAGTAAAAATGCAGCAAAGTAGGGAGCGCCCAGATCGGAATAAAAATACAGTGCGAACATCGCGCCAAGCATCATCATCTCGCCTTGGGCGAAGTTGACGACCTTCGTCGCGCGATAAATGACGACGAAGCCAAGTCCGACGAGTGAATACAAGCTGCCCAGCGTGATACCGCTGATGACGACCTGAAAGAACAATTCCACCGGAGGCTCGTCCGGACGTGATCAGAAGGAGGGCCAATGCCGACAGCAGCCGGCGCCGAACACGCGGCCCGCACAACCTATTTGCCACTCGCTCGTGCGACCGCTTGCCATTTGAGGTCGGCGTCCACTCTGACGATCTCGGTCTCCGTCGTGCCTTCGTGGTTGTCCTTGCTGTAGCTGATCGGGAATGTCATGCCGGTTTCGAAGTTCTTCGTGCTCTCCAGCATATCGACAAACGCTTCGCGGGTCAGATTGCGTCCGACCTTGTCGAGAGTTGCCTGCGTGATTTTTGCCGCAGCGTAAGCGGCGGTGTCATATTCCGAAGGCCGCCCGGGCGGAAAGGCCTCGGGATAAAAGGCTGCCTTGAGCTTGTCGCGATACTCGACCACGGCCGGATTGGTCGAGCTCTCGGGAATTTCCGGAACCACGAGCACCGCGGTGAAGCCGATCGCTGCCGGTCCCGCTCCGCGTTGCAGCAGCGGCGTCGACGTTCCGCCGCCGCCGAACAGCTTGACTGCGAGGCCAAGCTCCTTCGCCTGCCGCACGATGATTCCGGCCTCCTGCGCGAATGCGTAGACGAGAAGGCCATCGGGATTCGCGGCTTTGATGCGGAGCAATTGCGCGGTGAAATCCTGGTCACCAGGATTGTAGCGTTCTGCGGCGACTGATGCGATCTTGTACTCGGTCTTGAGCCTCTCTTCATAAATCTGATAACCGCCGACGCCGTAATCGTTGCTGTTGTAGAGAATTGCCGGCCGCTGGATGTTTTCGTTCTTCATCATCCAGCCAAGAATGCCGTATGCCTGGGTGTCTTCGTTACCATATATACGGAAGATGTAGCGCGAAAACGGCTTCATCAAATTGATGTTCGACGAAATGGACGACACAAATGGCACCTTTTCACGAGTGATGATTTGGCGCACCGGCAGAGTTGAACCGCTCACCGACCCAGAAATCAGCATGAATACCTGGTCCTGATCAATGAGGCGGCGGACCGCGGCCTGCGCCTCTTGCGGAGAACCCGCATCATCGTAGAAAATGAAGTTGATCTTGCGGCCCTGGATTCCGCCCTTTTCGTTTACCTCTTTCGCCCACAAGCGAACAGCATCACGCGCCGATTGGCCCAGCAACGCCACCGGCCCGCTCAGCGGCGTCCACATGCCGATGCGGATTTCGCTATCGGTCACTCCCGGCTCCGCCCGCAAAACCGGGGCCAGCGCGACGGATGCGACGGTCGCGATAACAGCAAAGGACAGTCGACGAGCTAGCTTGGTCATGGAAGGCTCCCTCGATCAACTAGAGCAGGGCCGCAACACAAAAATTGGTTTAACCTTATGACGCCATGTTCAGGAAAACAATCGCTGCTCTGCGTTCTTGTCCTTTCCGAAAATTCCATCCGGGCTGGATTTGGGCCGGCCAAGCCGACCAGTTTTACAACCTGCCAGGCAGCCGACTTTGAATCGGGTTAAGAACGGCGGTGAACAGCGCGCTGGCGTGAAGTGCTTGCAAAAATCTTCTTGCACTGGTGATCAAAAAATTCTCCGGGCCGTAGGCGCGACTTTCGACATTCGCGCCCGGGTCGAGCCAGGAGCAAGTCTCGCGCCGTCTGGGGCGGCGAGGTCCGTCGCTACGGCGTCCGCTCGGGCGCCGATTTTGCGTATCTCTGCGACAACGCCCTCGGCTTCATTCGCGCCGCGGCCGTAATGCACGAGAACTTGGGCGCCGGCGGCAGCGAGCGCGAGTGCGCTGGCACGTCCCATGCCGCGCGAAGCGCCGGTATGACCCATTTTTTCAGATCAGTGATCTTCGGATGATCTTCGGTGTAGAGAGGGCGTTATGCGGATCGCTGCGCTTTTCATAGCGGAACCAAGCTACGAAATCTTCAGCCCTGAATGTCAGCGCGACCCGCAACTGCCATCAGCGTCCCAGACATTGTTGCGATCAGCCTGCTACTGCCCCCATCCTCCGCGAACGCCCGTCCTTCCGAAAAGGTCAAGTTCCTGCCGGACTTTACGACTTCGGCAACGGCCCGAAACATTTGCCCGGCAGCAGGAGCGATCAGGGTCGTCTTGAACTCCACAGTAAGCACGGCCACGTTTTCATCCATCAGGGAAAAGGCTGAGTAGCCGCATGCGGAATCGAGAAGGGTTGTGATAGCTCCGGCATGCATGAAACCGTGCTGCTGAGTAAAATTTGCCTGGAATGGCATCTGCAACACGATCCTGCCTGCGGCAAGTTCCACTATCTCAGCACGCAAACTCTTCATCATGGCCTGTCTGCCGAAGCTGTCGCGCACCCTGGCCTCGAAATTCTGGGTTCTCGGCTGATGCATGTTGGCGATCATTGCTTATCCGCTTTCCCTGTGTGGCTGATGGGGCTCTGATACTCCGTGGGATCAGCTACACCGGCTTTACTTCACCAGTTATGCGATGTGGAACTATCTCACGACTCCCTTTCTTTTCACCGCGCCCGGCTTCGAGGTGAAGGAGATCGACCCGCATCAGGAGAATGGCGAGACTTGGCGATGCCTCCACGTGCGATTTCCCTATGACTCCAACGCGGACATTTGCTCGATTTAGTCTTGACGACTACCGATCTTCGGACAATGGGAGCATGGCTTCACCTGCCCCCGGTTCTTCCCTGTCGTCATCGTGGCGCAGCGGCCGATCCCGGTCCACTCATTCGGCGAGCCTTGGTAGATATCTGGGCGGTCAAGTCATCAATTCTGGAGAGGAATGTCCTCAGGATCGGGGACGTGTTCGCCTTATGATATCCGACGACCAGATCAATGGTCGGCGCCTCGCCTTTCAGCGGGCGGCTGATGACAGACCACTTCAGGAAATTCTCTGCAGAAACCGGCAGCAGAGCCACACCGCGCGTCGACGCGACCAGAGAGATGGCCATCGCGAAGTTATCGATCTCGAGATGCGGCACGATCTCTATCCCGCATCGTTTCAGATAATCGTTGATAACAGCACGCAGCACGCGCGGCACGCTTGATATCCCGATGAATGTTTCACCCACGAGATCGTGCGGATCGATGGCGTCGCGCTCAGCGAGGGGATGATCGCTCGGCAGAATCACGACGAGCGACTCCTTTGCTACCAATTGGTATTCAAGATCGGGCTTCTGTTCCCGGCGGAGAAAAGCGACATCAAGTCTGCCGCGCTGGAGGTCGTCTGCAAGCATTGTGGAATGGTCGCTCGAAAC
>CATPCO010000002.1 GCA_955652925.1 uncultured Xanthobacteraceae bacterium
GGGCATCTTCTTGATCGGTGCCGGCACATGATTGAAGATTGAATCCATCGAACGCAAGTATTCGTAATACAAGGAAAGGTTTGCAAAGTCAAATGATTTTGGAGCCTCAGGAAGGAAGAGTCTGCCGCTATCCTCACGGAGTCCTTGCATTCCGCGTCATCTGTCGGAATCCCTGCTAGCTCTTTCTAGGCACCCGCAAGTCTATATTTATCAAAAAGGATCGAAATATTTGTCCTTAGGCTGGACAAACGAAATCAAAGGATGTAAATAGTAACAGTTCGATAGTCGTTTGGCGGTTGCTCAGCGACCCGGCAACATCCCTGCCTGGCGAACCGCAGCATCAGATTCAATTTGCCCTGAAGTTGGAGTTCTAGCCAGCTAGCCGAAGTCTAATCGAACGATTAAGGGGAGATAATTCCGATGCAGCGTAGAGATTTTCTAAAAAGTACTGTGGCTGTTGCCTTAGCTGCAGAACTTGGAATGGGTAAAGCGCAGGCGAAGGTTCCCGCCCACAACTGGGGAAACTACGACTTCGGCTCCGGTCCGCAGGTGGCCGATCGCCTCAATCAGGGTCCGTTCCCTCAATACCCACCTGACGCCGTCATTCCCACTGACGAAGTGGTGATGACCACTACTGCTTCGGAAGACGTCGTGCCGAACTATGGCAAGGGACTTGTCACCTATATCACGGCGGACAGTGGCACGGAGGAAATCAAGTCAGACAACATTCCTCAGGCGATCGACGACCTGGTTCGATTTCCCTTAGGCCAGCAGCTTTATATCCGTCCGACCTGGAGAGAAGTACAGCCGCGGCCTAGACGTCTGGAGATGCCCGATTACCTGAAGCTCGTTTTGGAATTGGCGAAGAAGAACAATAAGCGGGTCGGATTGCGAGTTCAGATGTGCGCTCCAGATTATACGCACGATGCGGCTCTGCCCGACTTCGTCCTCGAACAAGTGCCGAAGGTTGACCTTGTACTCAATGCGAAAGAAAGCAGCGCGGCGGCGGAACGATACTTACGGAATCCACATGCCCGTTATCAGCCGCGATTTGATGATCCCTTCTTCCAGCAAGCATTCAAAGAGCTGGTTGGCCTTTTGGCAGCGGAATTCGATGGCAATCCGCTCATCGAGTTTATCGATACCTTCATGTATGGCTTTTGGGGTGAAGGACACACTTGGCCATTTGGCAACAATCCTTTCCCCGATTACCTGACAGCAGAGCGCACCTGGATCAATATGCTCGAAATCCAGCTCGAGCACTTTTCGAAGACTCCTCTGCTGACCAATACTCAACCGGACTATAGCCGGGTTGGTAATTCAGAATTGGTAGACCGCACGGTCCGCAGCAACAATTGGATTCGGAGCGATACCATCTTTATTGAGAACGAGCAGATTGAAGCGCTCAGCAATCGCCCGCCCTGGATCGCGGCATTGCTCGAGCAGGGGCTTCCGGGTAAACCTCCCGATCCACGCGTCGCATATGAAGGGATATCCCCGGCAGAGAACATGATCGCTCATGTGATTGATGTCGGGGCGAATTACTGGTCGCTCTGGAACTTTCATCAGATCAGTGCGAAGAATCTGATGAGCTACTACCAGGCTTATCCGGCGGCGTTCGACCGGATCAATCGCCGAATTGGCTATCGGGTGAGGCCGTCTTTCATCTGGAGCTATCAGGACGATGGTTACCTGGGGCTAATTGTCGGCTTCGCAAATGACGGTATCGCGGGTGTGCCCGGCGTAATGAGGGTGACCGTGGAGAGCCAGGACGGAAAGGTGCTCAAGAGCGGTTGCCTGGACGCGGGTTACCCGTTACCGGGCAAGATTCGGCAGGCACAGTTCGTGCTTCCGAACGTCACGGATTGGAAAGGATTGAAACTTAGAGCTGAGATTGAGGTAAAAGGAATGCGCTATCCCGTGCGGTGGGCTTGTCACCAGAAGCTGAACGATGACGGCTCGCTCACACTGCGTCCCAACCTCCGTCAGCAGGTCTAGGCTGCGGTTGTTCTGCTCCCAGAGACGCGCGACTTCCATGCATGACGGGAACATCGGGAGTGTACACAATTCGGCGGAGAGACAGGGGTTACTCCTGGCAGGTGCGAGCAGTCTTCTGCGGCTGTGGGCGGATGTACCCGACCATTTGTGGGAGGGCTAGCCGCGGAGCTGTTTTACTTTCATCTTGCGTAGTCGCTTCTGGCTTGAGGGCCAAACCGAAGAAATGCCTGATCTGTCTACTCTTTTGTTGGCTTCGCTTCTCCCTCGTACCAGAAAACTGCTCCCTTGGTAATTGTCGGAAGCTTATACGATGTCCGGCCATCAGCTTCGGAAACACCATACACCTCCTGCACATCGCCCAGAAATGGCAGAAAGAATCCCTTCGCTTTGCCGCTCCTCGCAATGCGGACTCGCACGCCAGTTTGTGGCGTCTGCACCGGGTTCACACCGCCGCGCAACCCCGCGAAGTTCGCGAAAAAGACGTGCACCTTCCCCTTGACCAGCGCTATTGAAGTAGCGACCATGGGCGATGCCACAACCTCAACCTCGCTCGCATTTTTCAGGCTCTTCAAGAAATCCGCTTGCGAGTCGGGATCGGCGTGCTCGAAGTCGCCTTCCAGCGCGCTCATGAACACGTTCCCCGGACATCGCGGGAAGCGCGTCACATTGGCTGCTTCACCCAGTTGCGTCGCATCGGTGCCGGTGATCACCAGGTTGTGCCGCTGCTCGACGAACTTTCGCAGCCAGTCTCTCTCCTGGTCATTCAGAATGCGAACCTCGGGAAGAATCAGCGTCTCCCCCTTGAACTCCGCCAGATTCCGCGGAGTGACCACTTGAAATTCCCAGTGCTTCTGCATCAGCAGAATCAGCATTCCCCGGTAGGAGCGGATAAAATCCTCGGTATAGAAGTTTCTCGTCTCCGGAGAGAAATACACACCCACCGGATGAGTCGCCACGCGCGACAAGTAAAACGTCTTCTCGTGGGATTGAATCCAGTCGAATATCTTTTTTCGGGTCGGCAGATCATTCGACC
>CATPCO010000003.1 GCA_955652925.1 uncultured Xanthobacteraceae bacterium
CCGGGCGGATTATATCCGCGCCGTGCAAGGACATGATGTATCAGGTAGCGATGGATTCGCCCGTTGCCGTCCTCAAAGGGGTGAATGTAGACAAAACCAAAGGCGAGCATTGCGGCGGCAATGACCGCGTCCAGCCGTTGCTCGGCGCTTCGGTCGAAGGCAATCATTCCTTCGACAAGCGAAGAAAGGTCCTGGGGGCGCGCGCTCACGTGATCGGGGATCGGCCCTTGCGTTTGGCGATCATGTTCGCCCACGAAGGCGCCTTCGCTGCGCAAACCGAGGCGCACGAACCGCTCGTCTCCGATCACGATACGCTGGAGCCGCAGCAATTCGTCCAGAGTGAGCGGCGCGCGTCCCGCTTCGCCGATAGCCCGTCCCCAGCGCGCAATACGGTCTTGCGGCGGCCTCTCTCCTTCGATGACATAGCTGGACTTTGAATCCTTGAGCAGAAGGAAGGCTGCGGCGCGCGCGAGGCGATCGCGCGGCACGCGGTTGACGAGCTCGCGCGCGCGCTCAGCCAAATTCATGGCAATGAATTGCTCGATCACCGCCGTTCGGAAAACGAGGGGGCAAAAGGCGGGGGTGCCCGGAAGGTTGTTCCTGACGCGGTGGCGGGGTGAATTTTCCCCGTCGGTTCCCCACTGTTGGGCCGGATCAAGGGCAGAAACATAGGTGCCCATATCGGCGGAAGGAACGTCGAGCATCTGTCCCGTGAGCCATTCATGAAGGAACCAGACGCGGCGCGCATAGCTCCCCGTTGGCCGGCCGCGGACAATCGCCTCCACATCGGCCGGGCCAACGGCGAGAAAGAGGCGCTTGAGCACGGCCAGGTCCAGCCCTTCGTACTTCAGTGCGAAAGTGAGATGGCCTTCGAGTGTCGGTTGGGGTTCGTATCGGGGCGAGTAAAGGCGCCACTCAGGCGTATCGACTGCCCGGTGGCGGCTACCGATAGCGGAGAGCTGGCGAGGCAGCGGAACGGAAGGCCCGGAAGGGTCCGTAAGAAAGGCGTCGATCAGGGCTGCATAGCCTGCAGGGGTGGCTCGTTCGGGAAGCGAACGTTCGTGAAAAACCGTTACTGGCCCTGAGAAACGATGTGAATTAGGCTCATTCATTGAAGAACGCTTTTTTACAAACCCGCTGCGGCTTACGCGTGAAAAACAATTATAGTCTCAGAAAAACAATTACACAACCCTCAAATCCATGAAAAACCATGACACGACTGCCGAATACCGGACCTATTTCCCCCAAGCTGAGTTTGATCGCCCCCGTACACGACTTCGCATTAACCCGTCTGGAATGTGCGGCTTTTCGCTCTGAGAAAGCCGAGGGGGGCCGACGGTGAGGCGGCCGACGGAAAGCACCCTGCGGCACCGCCTGCGGAATGCGCCACAACCGCGCGCTGCCGTCATCGGACGCGGTCACAACGTGGCGCTACCGCGACGCGGCTCGCGTGCCGCACTCGCGGCAGAGCTCGCTACCAGCGCCAGCGTTCGCGCCGGCCTACCCAGACCCGCGGCCCGGGGACAAAGGCATAGGCGCGGTAGGGGCGATAGGCGTAATACGGCCGAACCGGATAGGCGTAGGCGTATGGACGAGCCGTATAGCCGTAGCGCCACCAGGCGTGGGCAGGGGTCGGTGCGACAATGCTCGCGGCGGAGAGCATGGCCGCGGCCGCGCAACAGCTTACGAAGACATTCCGCATCATGTCGGTCTCCATTCTTCCTTAAACAGTGACGAACGGGGGCTTTGCATCGGCAACGCAGCCGCGATGTGCGCGGTTCCCCACTGCGGCGGAATGACACGAGACCCTCACCCGGCGCGCTTCGCGCACCACGCTCAGATCGGGACCGCCATGGCTTCAAACGCGCTGTCGCAGTTGATCAGGTCGACCCGCTTCTGGACGATGCGCAGACGGCCTCCCTCGCGGCGCAAATGATGGTGCTGGCGGCCGGCAAAGATGCGCTGCTGCTCGTCGCGATACTCGACCATGATGAAGGTCGAGCCGATGATGTATTCACCCTTCGCATCATCTGCCGATTCCACCAACGTATTGCCCAGCAGATGCGCCGTGCGCGACGGCGGCGTCTGTACGTGGATGCGCGGATGTTCGAGCCGCTCGACGCGCGTGCGCATGAGATCGCGATCGTCATAGAACAGGGAGGCCTGATCGAACGGGCTTTTCTGCTCCGGCACCGCCGGCACCCAATAGGTGCCGTCGTCGGCAAAGAGCTCCATCCATTCGCGAAACCGCCGCCCGTCGAGGAGGCGCGCTTCGTGAATGAGAAACTGTTCGAGCTCGCGCTGCGTGGCGCTCATGCTTGGCGCATATAGCCGAGCCAGGCCTTGTACTGGGCGCGCACCACCATCTCGTGGGTCGCGAGCGCGCGCGTCGCGTTAAGCTCGCGGTCGGGCTCCTCGTCACCGATGTCGACCCACTGCGTGCGCCGGCTGCGCAGCCCCTTCTGCGCGCGCACAGAGGACTCAAGATCATCGGTCTGCACGAACGACGCCGCGGAGTGCGTGACATTGAGAAGGCGGATGTTGCCGGAATTCATGGCCGCCGGCGCCCCAAGCAGACGGACGGGATAGATCGTCACCTCGGTGCGGTCGACGGCAACCGGCTTGATCACGCGCACGTGGATATTGAGCCCCATGATCGACATGTTGGGGTAGATCAGCGAATTGTGCAGCCGTGGCGTGAGAATCTGTTGCGCGCGCTCGGCGCCGACCTTGTCCGCGAGCACGCGCCTGTACTCGTCGAATGCGGCGCTCGAGCGCTTGCCCTCGTCGAGCGCGGTGTTGCTGGTCCAGCCGTGACCGTTGCCGGCGATGTAGCTCTTGCGCTCCTTCCAGGAGGCGGCGGTCTGCTTCTTCTCGGTCTCGACGACGGTCGCGCCCTTGCGGTCGCCCTCGCGGCGCGCAAACTGCGCGCCCTGCTTGTTGACGGTCGAGGCGTGGCCGAACGGCACGTGATAGGAATCGAGCACGTTCTCGACCTGGAGCTTCCAGTTGCCGGCGTAGACATAGCGGTGCATGCCGGCGTCGAGCGCAAGCTCGCCCGCGGGCGCGCGATCGACGAGGTCGTCGATGTTGCGCTTCATCGGACCGATATGGTCCTCGAAGCTCATGGGGTTCTCGGCAAGGCTCGCGAACACGAAACCGCGGTACTCCCCGACGCGCGGCGCGCGGGCGAGCCCGAACGCGCTCTGGTCGAAAGCGGCGGCGCAGCCTTCCGGCACGGGAACGGCCGCAAGCCTGCCGTCGGTGTCGAAGCTCCAGCCGTGGTAGCAGCAGATGAGCCGGGACGCGTTGCCCTTGCGCTCGTTCACCACCTTGGCGCCGCGATGGGTGCAGCGGTTGAGCAGCACGTGGATGGCACCGTCGCGGTGGCGCACCATGATCACGGGTTGGCGGCCGAGCTCGGTGGTGATGTAGTCGCCGGGCTCCCGCACCTGGCTGGCATGGCCAACATAAAGCCAGGCGCGGCCGAAGATGCGCTCCATTTCAAGCTCGAAGATTTCGGGATCGGTGTAGACGTCGCGGTGCACCCGTCCGGGCTCGATCAGGACCGCGACATCAGCGTTTCCGTTGCGCATCGGAAAATCCTGTAGGGTTGGACAAAGGCGCGCGCCGCTCAAATGTCACGCGTGGCCAAAATCGGGCGCG
>CATPCO010000004.1 GCA_955652925.1 uncultured Xanthobacteraceae bacterium
CGAGGTACGCTAACCGCGGGTTCGTCTCTGTATGACCCACAAGAGACATAGGCGGTTCCGGATTGCTGCTGCGCAACTAACGACTGAACCCCATTCCGCCACGCCCGTTTCCCTGCTGTAATCATCTAGGTTCCTCGGCAAGTTTGGCATGCTCTCGGGTTCGGACATCGGCAATGCGACGACGTGATTTCATTGCTGGAATTGCTGGATCAGCGGCAGAGTGGCCGCTCGCGGCAAGGTCGCAGCAGCCGGCCAGGCTGCCGACCATCGGGTTCTTGGGCGCGACCACGCCTTCAGCTCAGAGCCAATGGACAGTTGCTTTTGTGCAGCGACTGCGCGAACTCGGCTGGATCGAGGGTCGCACCGTCGCGATCGAGTATCGCTGGGCGGACGGACGCGGCGAGCGCTATGCCGAGATCGCGGCTGAGTTCATCCACCTCAAGGTCGACGTCATTGTCACGCCGGGAGGCGCGGTCGTCGCGGCAAAGCAGGCGACATCGGTCATCCCGATTGTCTTCGCGGCGGCGGTGGACCCGGTTGGCGACGGACTCGTCGCGAGCTTGGCGCGACCGGGTGGCAATGTCACCGGCCTGTCGATCCAGGCGACCGATACTTCTGGCAAGCGACTCGAACTCTTGCGCGAGGTTGTCCCCGGTCTCCGCCGGTTAGCGATTATGGGCAATGTCGGTTATCCCGCCGTCGTGGTGGAGATGGGCGAGGTTCAGGCAATGGCCCGCACGCTCGGCGTGGAGGTCGTCACACTCGAAATCCGGCGAGCGGAGGATATCGCGACCGCCTTCAAGGCGCTCAAGGGCGGCGCAGACGCACTCTATGTAGTGACCGACCCGCTCATAAGCGCCACTCGGGTTCGAATCAACACCTTGGCGCTCGGCAAACGACTACCGACGATACACGGCAATCGGGAGGTCGTCGAAGCGGGCGGTCTGATGTCCTATGGACCGAACTTCGTGAACCTTTACGGACACTCCGCAGATTTTGTCGTCAAGATTCTGCGTGGAGCGAAGCCGAGCGACATCCCGGTCGAGCAGCCGACCAAGTTCGATCTTGTTGTCAACCTAATCACCGCGCAGGCGCTCGGCCTCGAAGTGCCGCCGACCCTGCTCGCCACCGCCGACGAGGTGATCGAGTAAATCTGGGCTTTCTGCACACGCAGGTTGCTGCATCTGCTCACGGCAGCAGTTGGCACATAGGGGAAGTGCCGGAATGTCCGCCTTTACGGAGAGTCTTGGTAAGCGGACCATCCGCGGACATTGAGGGATGATATGATTGCACTGTCCCGAAAATCTTCTTCTTGGGACAGTTATGATACTGCGATTACGAAACCCCAAATTCGAAAGGATTAGTTTTCGTGAAGAACTCCACCCAGCCTGCGGCAATTACCGGCAGCTGATAGCGCCGATTGCGATGGTGACCGCGGCCTGGGTGGGATCGATGACCGCGATACCCAGCGCCTCTTCCAGCGGCCGGCGGTGGCGCGTCATGCCGGCGCAGCCCATCACCACGGCTTCCGCGCCATCCTCGTCCCGCAGCCGGCGGCCGACCTCGACCATGTGTGCCAAAGTGTTGTCGCCGCTTGCGGTCTCGGCGACCGACATGTTGAGGGGGCGCTCGCCCGCGAGGCGATCGATCAACGCCATCTGGCGTAAATAGCGCATGTGCCGCGCAATGGAGCGCTGGCCAATGGCAATGACGCCAAAGCGCCCGCCGCGCGCCAGCGCCGTCAACACGCCGCATTCGGCGATCCCGAATACCGGCCGCGCCGTGCCTTCACGGCAGACGTGGAGCCCGGGATCGCTGTAACAGGCAAGCACAAACGCGTCGGACGCATTGTCCGCCTCGACCAGCGCGCGCAGCGGCATCACGACGCTCTCCACATCGGCCTGGGTCTCGATGCCGAAAGGACCCTCGGCGAGTGTCGAGCAGACAATCTCCGGCCCATTCTCGAACCGCAGCGGATCGAGCGCGCCGTCAATCGAATGGGTCACGGTCTCGTTTGAGTTCGGGTTGACCACGCGAATCCGCAAGCGCTTATCGCTCATGAATGGCCTCGGCATGCGGCTGTGGTGCTAAAAGTAGGAATCATGTCGCGACGTCATTCCCGGGACCGAGCGTAGCGAGGGAACCGGGAATCCAATAAGCACCGCCGCCCATTACAAGGACTGTGTTTACTGGGTTCCGGGCTCGCCGTCGATCTCGGGTGAACTCGAGATCGACGGCGCCCCGGAATGACGGCTTCGGTTAATGATGCTGTCAGGTCCAGAGATAACCGTAACGCCGGATGGAGCCGGCGAGCCGATTGACGGCCGGCGCGGATGTCTGCTCGCCCAGCGCCGCCCCGACCAGCCAGGTGCGGCCGTGCACTTCGAGACCGCGAATGTCGGCGCGGGCCAGGAACGCGGTCTGGTTGCACCACAACCCGCCGAAGCATTGGGTGTCAACAAGCGAGACCGGTCCTGCAAACCGGGCGCGATCAAGCGAGAGATTGCCGTAGCAGGTGATGCGGTCGAGATCGGCGGCATCGCCAAACTCGGCCTGATCGAAGCAAGCCACGCCCTGGAATTCAGCACCCGAGAAGGTTGCGCCGCGATGGAAGCGCGCGCGATCGAAGCGTCCGTCGCTGAGGAAACGCACGCCAGTGAAGGTCACCGCGGCATTGAAGGTGCAATCGATGAACCAGGCCAAGCCCTGAAACACCGCATCGCGCAAGGTAAGCGGTGCATTAAAAACCGTTCCTGAAAAATCGAGGTTGGGCAGCAAAGCTGCTTCAAGCTCGATCGGCTCATCGATAACGAGGCCGCGCAAATCCTCGAACTCACCGCGCCGCAGCGGCGCTGCGAGCTTGGCGCGGAAGGAGTTCATGCGGTTCCCGCCGCGCCTGCAGGCGGCCCCGCAAAGCTCTGCGCGAACGGACCAACTGCGCTCATATCGACTTCGATCAGCTGCGGGCCGATGGCGCCCAACGCGCGATCGAGCGCGGCTGCAAAATCCTCGCTGCGCACGAGGCGCTGATAGGGCAGCGCCAGCGCCGAGGCGATGAGGGCGAAATCAGGCGTGTGCAGATCGGCGTAATGGCGCCGCCCGCCGAATTGCGCATCCTGGATATTGCGGATCACCCCATAACCGCGGTCGTTCATCAAAATGATGACGGCATCTGATTTGCACTCGACCGCGGTCGCAAGCTCGCCGAGATTCACCATGGCCCCGCCGTCGCCGACGAGCGCGATCGTTTTCGCGGGAGGACTCGCCGCCGCAGCGCCAATCGCCATGGCGATCCCTTGCCCGATACCGCCGCCAAGCGCATGCACGCCAAGATGAGGCGCGCCAATATGCACATAGCGGTTGCCGAACGTGCTGTTGGAAAGCGTGACATCGCGCACGAACGGATGGCCACCTTGGGCAACGCGGCTTTGCAGCGCGTCGGCGACGGCGCGGTAGGGACCAAGCGTGGCGGCGAGATCGCGCTCGGACTGCGCGCGCGCGGCCGCGACCTGCGCAAGAAATTTTGCATCGACATCGAGGCGCCGCGGCAGGCGTTCGCACAAGCCGGCAAGCGCGGCGCGAGCATCGGCGGCGATGAACAGGTCGACGGCATAGTTGCGCGCCGCCTGGGCGGGATCGGCGTCGATCTGGACCAATGGCCGGGGAAGCCGCGCCATGTTGTTGCGGGTCTCGTTGCCGCGCAGCCGCGAGCCGACGACAATCATGAGATCGGCGCGCTCGTAGATCGCTTGCGCCTGCGGCGTCATGTTGTAGGCGCCGAGCGTATGGTTGTGCGTCTCGGGGACCACGGCCCGTCCGTTGGTGCTGCTCACCGCAGCAAAGCCGCGCTCGACGAGATCGCGTGCGGGAACGCACGCTTCGCGCGCTCCGCCGCCGAGCCAGAGCATGGGCCGCCTGGCGCCGCGCACCAGATCGGCAAGCGTAGCGAGCAGACGGTCGTCCGCTGCCGAAGCAGTGACCGGCCCAACGCTGATATGACGGGCCCGTGCGGCTTTTTCCCGCTGCACGTCGATCGGAATTTCGAGCGCGACCGGCCCGCGCGGCGGCGTGAGCGCGGCGCGGGCGGCGCACTCGATCATGGGCACGGCGGTTCGCCCCTCCCAGACCCGGAAATAGGCTTTTGAGATTGCACGCAGCATGTCGGCCTGATGCGGCACGTCGTGGATGGCAGCCCGGTCGCGGTCCATGTAGGGCCGATCGACCTGCGAGGTGATGTGAAGGACGGGCGAGCCGGCGGTAAGCGCCTCGACCTGAGATCCGGCAGCGTTTGCGGCACCCGTTCCCGTGCTGGTGATGACCACGCCGATGGAGCGCGAGACGCGCGCATAGGCATCCGCCATGTTCATGGCGCCAGCCTCCCCGCGCGCCGGCACAAAGCGAATGCGGCCCTGGCGCGCAATCGCATCGAGGATCGGCATGTTGTGGATGGAAATGACGCCGAAGGCGGTGGTGACGCCGATATCGGCGAGCGCGTGGGCGATGAGATCGCCGACCGGCTCTGCGATGGAAACCACATCCGGCGTGCGCGCGGCAATCGTCATTGCGCGTGCCTTGTTCGTGGCTGTGGATTTGCCAGCACCAGATCAGCGTTTCGTCATGCCCGGGACCGCGCGCAGCGGGGGAGCCGGGAACCCACTCATCACCACCCTCAATTACAGGCGCCGTGATTACAGGGTTCCGGGCTCGCCGTCGATCCCGGGTAAATCGAGATCGACGGCACCCCAAAATGACGAGGCATGAGGTTGTCCAGGCAAGGGCCAAAGCACGTGGGCTGCGTTCGATTGGCGCTTCGGTGGAATATTGGCCCACGCGGCCTGCTGATTGACGAGCGCTCTGATCCAGTCAGCGTCATATCCTCGACCTGCCAGCGACATTTACCCGGCCGCGAATGACCCCAAAGCGACTTTAGGCACTCTGTCCAAAACGGCACGTTGAGCTATATTCGTCTTCCATCCTGGCCAAAGATTATCAAAGTACGCAAAAATGATCTTGCGCAGGTCTGTTATTCTGGCGCTCGGGTCGATGCCATTGCTGGCCCGTCGAGCGTTCTCTCAAACGGCGGTCAAAGTTCGCCGTGTGGGATTGCTGAGCTCTTCAGCGCCGCTCACCGACGCAAACCCGGTCGTCGTCGGGCTTACGGCCGGGTTTTCCAAGCGCGGCTATGTTGTCGGAAGCTCTCTGATTTTCGAGCGGCGGGCAGCTGAAGCACAACCGGACCGGCTGCCGCAGCTCGTTGACGACCTGAAGAGCAAGGCAGAATTAATAATTACGCAGAGCTACGCTGCGGCGCGAGTCGTCAAAGACCGCTCCAATGTCCCTGTGGTTGCGATCACAGGCGCCGACCCGGTTGCGATGGGGTTGATTGACAGCTTGGCTCACCCCGGTGGCAATGTCACCGGCGTCGGCGAAGTTGCAGCGGAGCTTTCGGCCAAGCGGCTGGAGGTCCTCAGAGATACGTTTCCGAGCTTGCGCAAGATTGCCATGCTGTGGAATGCAGACGATCTCGGGATGACCATGCGCTACAAATCGGCCGAAGGGGCGGCGCGCACGCTGGGTTTCGACATACAGCCGCTTGGCGTGCGTGAACCTGACGACTTCGCTGCTGCGTTTTCCGCGATGGTGCGCGACCGTCCCGATGCCATCCTGATGGTTACGGATGCCCTGACTGCGCTCAATCGCAAGCGGGTATTTGAGTTTGCGGCCCAGCAGAAGCTGCCCGCGATTTATGAATATGATTTTCTTGTCCGCGACGGCGGGCTGATGTCTTACGGCCCCGATATGAGTGAAGTCTACGATCGCGCGGCGGATCTTGCCGATCGGATCTTAAAAGGAGCGCGCCCCGCCGATCTCCCATTCGAGCAGCCAACCCACTTCCGTCTCGTGATCAACAAGAAGACCCTGGAGTCACTCGGGTTGACCATACCGGCAGCAATGCAGATGAGAGCAGATGAGGTCGTCGACTGAAGCGACGCGGTTGGAAGCCACGACGCTTTCGCCATACGCTGTCACCAGTGCATTGAGTGCACACCAGTTTATGTTGCAGGCCGGACCCGGATATCGCCATCGGGCCGCGCTTCGCGGGGACCCGTTGGCTCATCCGGGCTACGGCTGCTACGGCGGCGTCATTGTCATGCCGGACTTCTTCATGTTCAATCATGTCGAGCCAATCAGCTCCTAGCGGGAGGAACGAGAAAATGGCTACCAACGGCGCGCTACCGGGCTGCCTTGCGGGCGTCCGTGTTCTGGACCTGACCCAGTTCGAGGCCGGCCCATCCTGTACCGAGGCGCTCGCCTGGCTCGGTGCCGAGGTCGTCAAAGTGGAAAACCCGCAGGGCGGCGAAGCGGGCCGCAACCTGATGGGCCGCCAGCCCGGCCCGAGCGAGAGCCAGAACCGGGACTCCTGGTATTTCCTGTTGTTCAACGCCAACAAGAAATCCATCACCGTCAACCTCAAATCCGAGCGTGGGCTCGATCTCGTCAAGAACATGGCGAAACGCGCCGATGTCATGGTGGAGAATTTCGCCCCCGGCGCCATTGAGCGGTTGGGGCTCGGCTACGACGCGGTGCACGGCGTCAATCCGGGCATCGTCTACGCGCAGGTTAAGGGCTTCGGCACCGGCGGACCCTACGAGAACAACCTCGCCTTCGACATGATCGCGCAAGCGACCGGCGGCGTCATGAGC
>CATPCO010000005.1 GCA_955652925.1 uncultured Xanthobacteraceae bacterium
CAGCGGGTCTCCACGTTTTCTGCTTCATCCGTCTCTGAGAATCTCTGCTGAATGTGCTCCCACATGCGAACAATCTTCGCGACATCGAGGTCACGCAACTCGACTGGGAACTCAGCGCGGCCGGGGATGACGTTGACGGCTCCGGGAGCCGCTTTGACATATCCTACAGTGCCGACTTGGCTGCCTTCCTCGGCCCGCACCACGTCGCGCACAGCAAGCACGTCCTTTGAAGCTGCGGCGAGGGCGTCCTTCCTGCGCTTCATCGGAGTTGTGCCCGCATGGTTGGCGAACCCTGTAACGACACAGTCCCAGCGTTTGATACCCACGATCCCCTGCACAATGCCGATTGGTACTTTGGTCTCGTAGAGGTTAGGGCCTTGTTCGATATGCAATTCGAGAAAACCCGCCAAAGCGCCACGCGGGATGCGTGCGTCAGGAAGCTGTGACGGATTCTGACCGTAACGGCGCAGCCAATCCGCTAGTGTCAGCCCTTGCTCGTCCTTAGCTTCGAGAATTTCAGGCCCGAGCAACCCAGCCGCAACGCCCGAGCCCAACGTCCCGATCCCAAAATGGTTGCCCTCCTCGTTCGTCCAAATGACCGCTTCCAGTGGGTGCCGAGTCTTCACGCTCCCATCGTTTAGAGCCCGCATCACCTCAATCGCGCCCATGCTACCCACGTCCCCATCGAAGTTTCCGCCATGTAGCACCGAGTCGATATGCGAGCCGAAAAGCAATATCGGCAACTTCTCCGAGCCTGCACGCAGGCCGAAGATGTTTCCGGCAGGATCTATCCGTACTTCAAGCCCCGCTTGCTTCATCAAACCTATGACGTATTCGCGTGCAGCCAAGTCAGTTTCCGAAAACCCGAGGCGAGTTACGCCACCTTCAGGGTTTCGGCCGAACTCGGATAATTTTTCAAGCGTGCCTTGTAAGCGTTGCGAGTTGCTGTGAAAAGTCGGAGAGTCGGCACTCTGGCCTTGTGCAACAGGCGGGAACAGCGAAGCGACCCATACAAGGAATGCTGGCAGACCCAAGATGATTCTGTGCAAACTCCGCGCAAGCCTTCCCGAGTACGACATCTCCATACTGTTCATTTCTCCCCTTTTCCTCTATAGGACATGCCACCTACCGCGGCAGGCCGATGCGGCGCAGCAGGTCAGCGTAGCGAGGGTCGGAGCGCATCCCGTACCAGAACGGCTCTACTGCGAGATAGGGCATGGTGGCCGAATGCTCCTCGTAACCCTTTTCGAGCAACCGGAAGGCTTCGTCCTTCTCGCCGAGACCCGCATAAATCGTTGCAAGCTGATAAAAGTCTACGTAAGTGTGGGAGGACAAATCTTTGAACTCTTTCGCGACCTTCAGCGCATCGGCCCTCCTACCCGAGACCGCATAAACCCACCCGAGACCGCCAGCAACAAGCTGTTTTTCCGCTGCAACAGCCTTGTCGCGATCTGAGATTTTGCCGTATTCGACAAGAGCTCGCGGGTACATGCCCTTCATTGCGTAAGCCCAAGCCACGAAGGCACGAATCTCAGCAATGTTCGGATACAGATCAACACTTTCGTTAAACCGTGCTCTGGTTTGCAAGCATTCGGCATACCGCGAATGGGTGACCGCACTGTTGGGATTCAGCGCGACGGCTCGCTTGAATTCTCGTTCTGCGCTCGCCCAGTCCCAATCGTGAAACCACTCCGCATAGGCCAGCGAGGCATGAGCTTCGGCGAGCGTGTCATCAAGCTCTAGCGCCTTCATGGCCGCCGCCTTTGCTTTGGGAAGGGCCTCGCTGGGCGGAAGATAAATAAATACTTCCTCGAGAGCAGCAGTCGGCGTCGGCAATTGAGTATGTCCGCGGCTTGCTTCTCGGATCAACTTCGAACTGCTCGTGCTACGATCATTGCCAGATAACTCGCGACGCAGGCGAGAAGAAAAAAAAGAACACGGAGCAAAAGCTATGTCATCGGACGCCGGAATCGCTGTCGGTCGTCGGAACACCGAAGAAGTTCAGGGCCGCGGGAACTTTGACGTGTTTGAAGAGCTCTTCGCCGCCGATTTCGCTGATCATACGCCCCAGCCGGGCGGCTTCACTCCGGATCGCGACGGCGCTCGAAATTTATACCGCACACTTCGTGCCGCATTTCCTGATTTCACGCGGAGATCCACTGGCAGATATCCGACGGCGATCGTGTGACAACGTATAAAACGTACCACGGCACACATGAAGGGACATTCTGGGGATTGGCGCCGACAGGGGCAAGGTCCACTTCGAGACCGTAGACGTCATGCGGGTGCGCAACGGCAAGATCACCGACCACTGGGGGGTCGCGAATCTCCTGTCCCTTATGCAGCAACTTGGCCTTGCGCCCGCCTTGGGAGATACGAAAGCAGCATGATCTCTGCGCAGCGCGGCCGCGGGTCCGGCTTTCCCGCACGGCGTGAAAATGCGCGGTATCGAGCGACGACCACCACTCTCCCGCACCAGAGCAATGGGATTGCGCTCCGCTAAATTCCAGCGGAGTGCGTATCCGTAAAGAACGTGAAACACGCTTCGAAGGTTGAGTTTGGTTTTGGGCGCCCGCGGCAGCGACCGTAACCATTGCTCCACTGCAGCCGGTGTGACTTGTTCGACCAAGTGATCGCCCCACTGAGAACGAATCCAGCAATTAAGGGCGGAGGTGTTGGACTGTTGGGTTGCATGCCGTCGCTGTGGCAGCTCCCGTTCCATATAGCGAGCTGCGAGAGCGCCGACCGCAGATTCCGTGTCAAGCGTAGGGGTACTGTTAAGTCATTGAGCCTGATGGGCAAAACTGGTTTCGCCGGCGGGGCCAAAGTCACGGCCGTACCATGAAGGTTGGGTTGGCCGATCGCGTGACGGAGGTAAGCTGAAACCTTTCCCCGCCTGTTGCGTCTTACTGTCATTTGTAGATAGACTGGTGATGTTGAAGCTGTTGATCAAAGTCGGTGTTTCCGCTCTGGCGCTGGTGCTGGCTGCGCTGCCGGTCGCGGCGTGCGTATTGCCGGGTGCAGGAATGACGTCTGCCGAGCGCGAGTGTTGCAAGAAGATGGGGGAACAGTGCGGGGACATGGGGATGGCGAAATCCCATCCTTGCTGTCAGCCGACAGGCTCGCCAACCGATTTGCATGCCCTGAAGGCCTCTTCTTCTTCTCAGGACCATTTGAGTCTCGTGGTTCTTCAGGGACTACCGCTCTCGGCCCAATCCGTCTCATGCCTTTTGCTGACACCAATTGCGTTTCGGGTTTCCTACACACATAGCCCACCTGGGTTAGAGTCTCTAACCACAACCGTCCTAATAATCTGATCGTCTTTCCTCTGAGTTGCTAACGCATTCGTGCGTCTGCACGTTCGTGCGTCTACAAACTTATATTTGTGAGCGGAGGAAAGATGCAATCCATCTATTTGTCCCGAAGCCTATTCGGGTGTTCTCGTATTTTGCTAATTACTGCTGCTTTGTTCGTTGGAACTCTGGCGCTTGCCGGCAATGCCGGTGCTCAAGAGCCACCGAGTTCGCAGAGGCCCGTTCCTGAATCTCCCGCCATGGCGGAGCACAATGCCGCGCCAACGTCTCTGCGTGAGTTGACGCAGGAAGCGGAGCAGAAGAACCCGCAGATTGCGGCCTCCTTTCACGCCTGGCAGGCCTCACGAAATGTTCCCAAGCAGTCCTCGGCGCTTCCGGAGACCCAACTCTCGGTGCAGCAGTTCAGTGTGGGCAGCCCACGACCTTTCGCGGGCTACAGCAACAGTGATTTTGCTTACATCGGGTTCGGCGTGTCACAGGACATCCCCTACCCAGGCAAACGGCAGTTGCGTGCCGGTGTCGCCGAACACGAATCGGACTCCATGGAAGCGCAG
>CATPCO010000006.1 GCA_955652925.1 uncultured Xanthobacteraceae bacterium
ATAGGTCGACAGCAATGAGGAACCAGGAACGCAGTTGCAGCCACCGAAGAGCATGCTGGCCTCCATCGGCCTGTGTGCGCTAGCAAGCTAGCCAAAACTGATCGAAAAGTCGTTAGTGACTCCGATAATCGGGTAATGAGCCTGATAATCGGGTACCGGAGATCACGAATTAAAGATCGATGAAGGAGAATCCCTGATGGCGCTGTATGAATTGCGAACGTACACACTCTACGTCGGCAAGATGACGGAAGCGACGAAGCTCTACCAGGAGCTCGGCTTCCCGGCACTCAAGAAGGGCGGTCATGACAAGAAGCTCGTGGGCTACTTCCAGGCCGACACTGGCACGATCAACCAACTCGTCCATCTCTGGAAGTTTGATGACGACGCCGACCGGCGGAAGCACTGGGCAGGGGTCTTCGCCAACAAGGACTTCTTGGAAGGCTTTGCCTCGAAGTTCCGGCCGCTGGTCATGACACAGGAGGTCAAGCTGCTGATGGCCGCGCCGTGGGGTCCACATCCGTGACTGCTGCGGGCACGCGCACGCCGGCATTCTGATACGTCGCGACCTCGATGCCGAGGTTTTCGGTTCCGGCGCCGCTTTTTCCAAGGCATCGAGCAAATCGGGATGCGTCGTAATCCCAGCGCCGCGGCCCACGAGCTCGACACTGGACCGCTCGAACACATCGACCTGCCAGCCGATCCGGCGCAGGAACGCAGCCGCGAACAGGCCCGACATGGAGCCACCGATGATAACAGCACGGCGACGGCGCGGCATTGACGCTCAAATACCGAGAAAGCTCGATTTGATCTGCTCGTTGGCTGCAAGCTCCTGCGGCCGGCCTGAGTAGACGACCTGGCCCTTGCTCATCACGTGCACATAATCGACGAGCTTGAGGGCGAGCTGGGCATTCTGTTCGACCAGCAGAATTGATAAGCCCTGCTGCTTCAATTTCTCGATCGCCTCCCAGAGGCCCTGAATGATGATGGGCGCCAATCCCTCCGAAGGCTCGTCCATGATCAGACAGTCCGGATTGGTCATGAGCGCGCGGCCGATTGCCAGCATCTGCTGCTCGCCGCCCGAAAGCGTTCGCGCGCGCTGATACCGGCGCTCCTCGAGGCGAGGGAACAGCGCATAAACGCGTTGCAGGTTCCAGCCATGACGCTCGACGCTGCGCTCAGCGACCAGCAGGTTCTCCTCCGAGCTCAACGTCGGAAAGACACGCCGGCCCTGAGGCACCAGCCCCATGCCGCTGCGCACGGTCTCGAAGGATGGAATGTGCGTGATATCAGCGCCCTTGAAAAGGATCCTGCCGCGCCGAGGAGGATTGAAACCGACGATCGAGTTGACCAGCGTCGTTTTGCCCACGCCATTGCGCCCCAACAAGCCGAGGATTTGCCCCTCCTCCAGCGTCAAGGACAGGCCTTGCAGCACGTAGGCCTCGCCATAATAGGTATGAATGTCCGCAACATCGAGAATCGCCATTGCTTCAAGCCGTGCCGAGATAAATGTTCTGCACTTCTCTGCTGCCGTGGATCTGCTCGGGCGTTCCGGTTTCCAGTACCTTGCCGAAGTGCAGCACCGAGATTTCGTCAGCCACATTAAAGACCACGTCCATGTCGTGCTCGATCAACAGGATTGCGAGACTGCGATCGAGCCCGAGCAGAAATGTCGACATTTCGGCTGATTCGCCGGATGAGAGGCCTGCCGCCGGTTCGTCGAGCAGCAGGACCTTCGGATCGCTGGCAAGTCCAAGCACGATTTCGAGCTGCCGCTGCTCGCCATGAGAAAGGAAGCGAACCTGAGTATCCTTTCGGTCGAGGAACGCCGCGCGATCGAGAAGATGGTACGCCTTGTCGTACATCTCGTGATAGGACGACATCATGCGCCACATCACGAATTTCGATTTCCGCAAGGCCTGGATCGCCAGCAGCACGTTGTCGAGAACAGTGAGCCTCGGAAACAGGTGAGTGATCTGGAAAGTCCGCGCCATTCCCAATGCTGTGCGGCGATGGCTGGGCCAGTCCGTAGCATCCCGCCCGAACAGCAGCACCTGCCCTGATGTCACCGAAAAGATTCCGGTTATCAGATTAAAGAGCGTGGTCTTACCGGCTCCATTTGGACCGATGATCGCTTTGCGGTCTCCCGGCATGATCTTGAACGAGACATCCTGCACGGCGCGCAATCCACCGAAGCTCTTGCAGATGTTTCGCAGCTCGAGAACTGGCAGGCCGTCGTTTGCGGGCGGCCCAATGCTCATACGCGCTCCACGAGCGAGCGCCCGCCGAGGTCTGCGCGCCGGTCGCGCGTGGGCAAACGCGCGCAAGGTCGCGCATCAGCTCGCAGAGTGTGCCCCGCGCATTTGCCCACGCTACGGCTGTATTTTCTATTCGCAGAATTTGCAGGGCGGGAAATCGCGGCCGTAGACGGGCTGCGTGAGGAACTCGGCCTTGTCAAATTGGCCGAACTGACTGACGTTCGGATAGGTCTTGATCACCGTATTCCAAAGCTCCTCCTTGTCGTATCCGAACATCTTCTTTCTCTCGACTTTCTTGATGTAGATGTTCTGCACCGGATTGCGCATGTCGTCGAAGCTTACCGGGCCGCGCAGCGTGTCGAACTTGAGCGCACTGAGCTGCTTGATGAACTCCGGGCCTCCCGGCCATTTGCCTTTGTTGCGCTTCAAAACCTCATGGATCATCTGCGCGGTGGTGTAGTTGGTTTCCGAATAGTACGACGGGACCTTGCCGTACTTGGCACGGTATTTCCGCACGAATTCGGCGTTCTTCGGGGTATCGAGGGCGGCGCTGTATTGCAGGGCCGAGACGTGTCCGATGACCTCATCCCCCATGGACGGAAGCACGAACTCGTCGTAGCTCGTACCGCCGCCGATCACCGGCTTCTTGTTGCCGGCAGCTGCCAGCTGCTTCGGGAACTGGAGCGACATCGGCCCGACCATCAAAGTGAAGATGGCGTCGGCATCCTGCCTGAGAGATGGAAGATAGGGCCCGAAATCCTTGGTACCCAGCGGGGGCCAGATCTTTTGAACGATTTGCCCGCCGCAATTCTCAAACGCCTTCTGGAATCCGCCGATGACCTCATACCCGAAGGCATAGTCGGCGCCGATCGCCGCAATCTTCTTGTAACCCTGATCGCAGGCCCATTGCCCGAATGGATGGCTCGGCTGCGAGCTGGTCCAGCCGGTGCGGATGATGTAAGGGAAGTTGGAGAGCTGGCGTTGGGTCAAATCGTCGGCCGCCGAGACCGGGATGACATAGATGGCCTCACTCGTGCTTACCGGAGCCAGAGCGTAGCCCGAGGATGCAAGCAGGCCGCCGGCAAACATCTGGACCTTATCTTGCAGGATCAATTTTCTTGCCTTGGTGACGGCCGTATCCGGCTTACCCTGCTCGTCCTCGACAATGAATTTCACCTGCGCTCCACCGAAGTCGTTTTTCACTTCATCGAGGTAGAGCTGGAAGCCGTCGACCATGTCCTTGCCGACCTGGGCGAAAATGCCGGTCGTGGGCGCGATATAACCGATGCGCAGCTCGTCAGCGCCGGCCGGGACAGCCCCTGCAAATGCAAGACATCCGCCCAGCAAGCCCAGGCCAATTTTGCTGCATCCACTGTTTCTCATTTTTGCTCTCCTTCACATTGCTCCTTACGTGCCCGGCAAGAGCACGAGCTTCTTCGGATCGGGCGGACTGCTACGACTTTGGCGAATTCGCTCCGGAATCCCCATCAGGCCCCCCGGCAAATAAAGGATCGTGAGCACGTAGACCGTACCCAGGACATACTGCCACCATGGCACGATGGTGCTGAGATATTCGCGCATGCCGAATACAATGAAGGCACCGATAACGCCGCCGATGAGCGTACCGGCGCCGCCCAGCACCGCCATCAACAATGCATCTACCGAAGTGGTCAAGACCACATTTTCCGGACTCACAATGCCCGCGGTGTGCGCCCACAGGACACCCGCAAGGCCGCCGAAACCGCCGGCGATGATGAAGGCGATGTATTTGTGCAGCCAGGTATTGTAACCGAGAATGCGCATGCGAAGCTCGCGCTCGCGAATGCCCGCCAGACTTTGACCGAATGGTGAGCGAACGAGAACGTACATCGCCAGCAGCGATACCGCAAAAAAAGCGAACACCAGGTAGAAGAACGTCACGTCGTGTGCGAGGTCGATGCCAAATCTCGGCCGCTCGCGCAGGTTGATGCCGTTATCGCCGCCGGTGAGCGAATTCCAGCGATAAGCCAATCCCCAGACACACTGCCCAAGCGCGAGCGTGATCATGAGAAAGTAGACGCCGGTTGCGCGGATCGCGAGCAAGCCAAAGACCGCCGCCAATGCCGCTCCGACTGCGATTCCGAGAACGACGACAAGCCAAAAATCAAACCCGAGTCCGAAGCCATACCGGGTGGCCAGGATCGCGGTCAGATACGCGCCGACCCCGAGATATGCGGCCTGGCCAAGCGAGGCGAGCCCGGTGAATCCCAGGAGGATGTCGAGGCTCATCACCAGAATGGAGAAGGCGAGCGCACGTGTGGCCAGCAGGATCACGAACGAGTTGGTGCTCGGAACGATGGCGGCAACCGCGGCAAGCACAGTAGCGACGACGATGACCTTGGCGCGCTGGCTCTTGAGCATGTCTTGCTAGTCTCGTCCGAATAAACCGGTCGGCTTGACCGCCAGGATGACCGCCATCGGCGCATACAGGGTGAAATAGGAGATCTCCGGGAACAGGGCCTTGCCGAAATTATCAGCAAGACCAACGAGGAGCGCGCCGATGGCAGCACCCCCGAGGCTTCCCATCCCGCCGATGATTACGACCGCGAAGGCGAGCGGAAGTATCTCAAAATCGAGCCCCGGATAAATGCCGAGGAACGCGCCGCCGATCACGCCGCCCAGCGCCGCGAGCAACGCCCCCAATGCAAAGACCAGCATGGATATGCGCGAAGTGTCGATCCCGACCCCGCGCGCCATCTGCGCATCGTCCACGGTCGCTCGAACCGCTGCCCCCATCCGGGTCTTTTCCATCGCAAGCCAAAGCGCAAGGCCGATCGCGAGTGCCATCGCGATCATGAATACGCGGTAGAGCGGAAGATAGAGCCCACCCACGGCAACGCTGCGGGTCAACAGCTCCGGCGGATTGATATCGAAATTGTTCCCGGTCCAGATGTCGAGCGCCGCCTGCTGAAACAGAAACGCAAATCCGACGGTCAGCAGAACCTGGCGTAGCGGATCAAACCCGAGCGGCCGCAAGAAGATGCGTTCCATCAGCAGCCCGATCAGCGC
>CATPCO010000007.1 GCA_955652925.1 uncultured Xanthobacteraceae bacterium
AAGTGCAAGCAATCAATTCAGGTCGCGCTGCGTCGCGACCTTCTCAAGCAAGCGAATTCTCCACGTTCAAGCTGCGGATACGTCTGAACGCGCCGGTATTGGCGGTCACGATTGTGGTGCCCGTTGCATGGGCATGGGCGGCGATCAGCAGGTCGTTGCCGCCGATTCGCTTTCCAGTCGCTTCCAGCTTCGAGCGGATTGCGCCGTATTCGGCATCGGCGGGAACATCAAACGGCAGCACATCGATCTCGCCGAGCAGGTCTTCGACGGCCTTGAGCAACCGTTTCGAGCCGCTCTTTGCGCATCCATATCGCAACTCGGCCGCCACGATGATGCTTGTGCAGATGTTGCCCTCGCCCGCCTTGGCGATGCGCTTCGCAGCTCTGCCCTGCGGGTTTTTGATCAGGTCGGAAATGATGTTCGTGTCCAGCATGTAACGAGTCAAAGCACATTCTCCGGTGCCGGCACGGGATCGTCGATCGCAGGAAACCCTTCCTCCAGCGGCTTCATCGTCTTGAGCAACGCGACGAGCCCGCGCTTACGCACCGGCTCGATCACGAGGCGATCGCCGTCACGGTGCATGATCGCTTCGTCGCCCGGCAGCTCGAACTCGACGGGAATACGGACCGCTTGGTTACGGCCATTTCGGAATAATCTGACGTGCCTCGGCCCAGGCATTGGCCACCTCCGTGCATATGCCAGTGACATATGCTGCGGCGTGCCGAAACTCGAGAGGGCGCGGACGATTTCTGTCGACCGTGCTTCAGCGTCTCCTGCCAGCGTTGGCGGAACAACGATAGCTCCAACTTGCTCATCGTGCTCCTCATTCCAGCAACAGCCGACCATTGGGATGGCGAGGATCATAGCTTTCGTCCTCGTCGACGATGATGGATCGCCTAGGCTGCCCGAATTTACGTAGCTTTCGGGTGTGGTGCGGACGTAAGCTTGGGGCCGGGGCCTGTCGGGGTCGCTGCTTCTGACCGATGCTGTTGAAAAAGTCCCGAAATGTCTTGTTGCGATTTTTTCGAAAGAAACGAAGCTAAATTATCCTCGCCGATTAATATGGCACCCAGGCCGTTGTCGAAGCCGCCTGTGAGTTTTTCACTAGGAGACGAGGTCCCTCACATATTTATCCGAGAATCGCGTCAGCGGCCTAGAAAAATTTTGGTCAGCGGTGGAAAACGACTTTTTCAACAGCATCGACACATTCCGGAAGTTGAGTGGCCGATTTTTGCTGTGACGCACAACCCCCTCATTCAAGGATATGGTAGGGTGTAATCCTCCGTTTCGAGGGCACCATGAGGCGACGGGAATTGATCGGACTGCTCTGTGGCACGGTGGCGTGGCCGATCACGGCGCGCGCGCAACAGCCACCAGTGCCGGTGGTTGGCATCCTCGCGGTTGCTTCACCTGAAGATAATGCCGACCGTCTACGTGCTTTCCACGAAGGGCTCAGAGCGACAGGCTATGTAGAGGGCCACAACGTCAACATCGAATATAAATGGGCGGAGGCGCACACCGATCGATTGGCGGAGCTTGCCGCCCAACTTGTGCATGATCAGGTGGCTGTGCTTGTAGCTGCCGGGGGCACTGCTTCGGCGCTGACGGCGAAGGCGGCGACAGCAAGCATTCCAATCGTCTTCGGGATAGCGGCCGACCCAGTCAGCGTTGGACTTGTCGCCAGCCTTAGACGGCCCGGCGGCAATGTGACCGGCGTGACAAGTCTAAACATCGAGGTATTGCCAAAAAGGCTGGAGCTGCTGCACGAACTGCTGCCCTCGATTACCAACGTGGGTCTGCTGGTCAACCCAGCGGTCCCTGCTCTTGCCGAGCCTGCTTTGAGCGTCTCGCAGGCGGCAGCGCAGGCTCTCGGGCTGCAGCTCCATGCCGTGCATGCGAGCAGCGAGCGTGATCTTGATGCGATCTTTGCAAGCTTGATCCAACTCCACGCAGGCGCACTCGTCATCGCCCCTGACAACTTTTTCACTGCTCACAGCCAACAACTCGCCGCTCTGGCCACTCGCCATGCGTTGCCCGCGATCTACGAATTTCGCCAGTTTGCCGTCGCCGGCGGCTTGATGAGCTATGGCAGCAGTGAAACGGAATACTACCGTCTGGTCGGGACGTATGCCGGGAGAATTCTCAAGGGCGACAAGGCGGCCGATCTACCGGTTCAGCAATCAACGAAAGTCGAGCTGTACATCAATCTCAAGACCGCCAGGGCGCTTGGCATCACATTCCCACTCCCTCTGCTTGGGCGCGCCGACGAGGTCATCGAGTAGGTCTGGCTTCTGCAAACGCTTTTCGCTGCACGTGCTCACGGCGCAATTGGCACATCGCGTTTTGTGTTGAGGCGCACCATTGCCGTAGCGACTGGGGCCAGACCGGACATAAACGTGATGACAGCGCCTCGACCAGGACAGCGTGCATGCGCGCAATAATCTCGCGCGGCGTCTTTGCGGGCGCGAGCATTCCCCACCAGGTATCGGCTGCGACACCGGAGATGGCCAATTCACTTACCCTGGCTGTGCCCGCAGCCGGCGGTCCAGAGCATGGCCGAGAGTGAAACGATCAGGGCAGCCAACGCACGTGGCAGCGCAGGCATTGCGTCACCTTGAAGAGAGTGCGTGTTCTGATTTCGCAAGCACGGCAGGAGCGCATTCACGATCGACCGCGAACGCGCCGGCCTTGATGCGCGGAATGAGCTCACGGCCGAACTCAACGGCATCGTCGAGCGGAGCGAAGCCGCGGATGAGAAACGAGTGCACCCCAAGCCGGTAGTATTTGAGAAGCGCGTCGGCAACCTGCTCGGGCGTGCCCACCAGACATGACGTATTGCCGAGCGCGCCGGTTGCACGCGCAATGGGCATCCAGAGCCGCTCGTCGTGCACGTCCGCCGCAAGCGCAAAACTCATCAGCCGCTTTCCGGCGTTGTCCACGGGCCCCCTCGCCTCTTCCTGCCGGCTCCAACCCTTCTTGCCCGTCATCGCTGCCAGAATACGGTTTGCCTTGTCCCAGGCAGTCGCTTCGGTCGCCGCAATGATGGGACGCACCGAAACATTGAATCCGGGCACGCGTCCGCAATTCGCCGCCAGAGCGCGAAACTGCGCGATGCGCTCGCGCGTGGCGGCGAGCGGCTCGGCATAGATGGCATAGACGTCGCACCATCGCGCGCCCATGGCGAGCGCCGCCGGCGAGGCGCCGCCGAAGCACAGGAGCGGGTGCGGTTTCTGCAGCGGACGAATATCAGAGGCCGCACCTTTGACCCGATAGAATTGCCCGCAGAAATCGAACGGCAGCTCGCTCGACCAGGTGAGTTGCATCAATTCGAGATATTCGGCGGCGCGCAGATAACGCTCGTCCTTGGGGCTGAAATCGCCATCGCCCTGCTGCTCGTCATCGCTCTTGCCGGTGATGATGTGCACGGCCAACCGCCCGTTGGTGACATGATCGAAGGTGGCAATCTTGCGCGCCATGAGGGTCGGCGCAACGAAACCCGGCCGGTGCGCAACGAGATAGCCGAGCCGTTTGGTATGGGCGGCCGCATGGAGCGCGACCAGAAATCCCTCGGCAGAAGAGGAAGAATAGCCTACGAGCGCCAGATCAAAGCCGGCTTCGTCATGAGCACGGGCAAAATCGACCAGGTATTGCGGCGAGAGCCCGCCTTCGATGACATGCAAGGTCGCCTCGCCCGCGGGCGGCGCGACCCCGATCATTCCGATGATTCTGGCGGGCATTCGGTATTCCTCGGCGCTGCGGCATCATACGAGAGCTGGAGTGCAAGTCTGCTATGATTTTGCGTGCCTGACGAGAGCGCCGACCTCGTGGAGGGGGCCAGTGATGAAAGATTTTATTCGCTACGAAGCGCACGACCGGATCGCGCAGATCAGCATCGAACGTCCGCCTGTCAATGCGCTCAACCTTTCGGTGCTTGAGGAGCTCATTGCGGCACTGCGGCGCGCGGCAGCCGATGACAATATTCGCGCGGTCGTGCTGGCGAGCGCCGTGCCCCGCCGTTTCAGCGCGGGGCTCGACCTCAATCTCGTGCTGGGCAAATCCAAGACGCAGGTGCGCGCGCTCCTGGACAAGCTCTATCTGGAATTAAGCGACGCGCAATATCATCTCAACAAACCGTCGATTGCCGCCGTCGCCGGCGCAGCACGCGGGGGCGGCATGACACTCGCCATTTCCTGCGACGTTCTCATCGCCGGCGAGAACGCGAGTTTCGGCTACCCCGAGATCGATCTTGGCCTCGTTCCGGCGATCCATTTTGCGCACCTGCCGCACATCGTGGGGCGTCACCGCGCCTTCGAGCTCTTGTTCAGCGGGCGCGCTTTCGGTGCCGATGAAGCTTGCTCGCTCGGTCTCGTAAGCCGGGTCGTGCCGGACGAAAAGGTGCTTGAGGAAGCGCGCGGACTGGCACACGCGTTTGCGAGCAAATCCCCGAACGCGATACGGCTCGGACGCGCCGCTTTCATGCGCATCAACGATTACCGGCGCACGATCGGCGAGGCAGCCGAAATCTTCTGCAACATCGCCACCACCGACGAGGCGCAGGAGGGAATTCGCGCGTTTACGCAAAAGCGCTCGCCCAACTGGGAGCGGTCGTGAGCCGGATGCCTTGGCCTCGACGTGGTAGCCCGGATTGAGCGAAGCGAAATCCGGGCGGCTCCAGGCTGCTCCCGCGTTTCGCTGCTTGCCATATGCGATTGCCCTGTCTTTCAGGGGAGGATTAGACCGTACTGTGACCGGGATCACATTCGCGTCGAGCGAATTGCGCTAGGGTATGGGCATCGCGGGGTCTCCCCTCCAGGCAA
>CATPCO010000008.1 GCA_955652925.1 uncultured Xanthobacteraceae bacterium
GCTCTAGGACGCCACGCGTCGCAGATCATGGCCGGCCTGTCTTTTACGCTGCGCCGCTACCGGCCCGCAGACGAGGACGCAGCAATCGAGCTTTGGCGCCGGACTTGGCAGATCGCCTACCCTGCAATCGATTTTGCCACCCGGGTTGAATGGTGGCGGCAGCGCTGGCGCCAGGATCTCGTTGCGCTGGCGACCATCACCGTCGCGGAATCCGATGGCGGGATCGTCGGCTTTGTTACCGTCGATCCAAAGAGTTTCGATCTCGATCAGATGGTGGTGGCACCCGAAGCCTGGGGATCGGGGCTCGCAACCGCGCTCCTCGCCGAAGCCAAACGCATATCTCCCAAAGGCCTTGATCTGCACGTCAATAAAGACAACGTTCGTGCAATCCGGTTCTATGAAAAGCAAGGCTTCGTCATTTGCGGCGAAGCCATGAACTGGCGCTCCGGCGCGCTGGTTCACAAAATGAGCTGGCGGCCCTGAGATTGCCCGGTGCAAGGTTGGGTCGAGCGCTTGCGAGACCCAACGCGATGTTGGGTCTCGACCCAGCAGAAGCGATACTCGAGTTGTTCACGCGACCCAACATTTGAAGACGTTGGCCGGCGCACCAGCTGCCACCTACTGCGCCTTACCGGAATCAGTGCGTGACTTGATATTGGCGAATGCCAAATATCGGCAGCGAGTGGTTCAGATCGCCCGAGCAAGCCGATGTTCCCGCCGCCCGGCGGCGGGTCACCTTGAAATGAGAAAATTCTCTGCCTTTTCCGTCTTCTTGGCCATGCTTAAATCCCCAAGCGGCG
Organism: uncultured Xanthobacteraceae bacterium; assembly: GCA_955652925.1. Taxonomy (GTDB): domain Bacteria; phylum Pseudomonadota; class Alphaproteobacteria; order Rhizobiales; family Xanthobacteraceae; genus VAZQ01. The sequence goes on from CATPCO010000008.1 coordinate 801, forward strand.
CGGAGATCAGGGACGCGCTCAGCAGAGCTAATCGGCGCGGCGCCCGCACACTTTAGCGCCGATAACGCTGCTGCGATTGCGAGAAGGGATTTTGGTAGCAAAAGCCGCCGTTGCCCGAACGTGCTGCCTCACATTGCTGGAAGGAATAGAAGCCACAGTTGGTCCCGCCATGGGTCCCACCATATTGAGCGCACCATGTGCCATCAGCGTGAGCACCAATGCTCGACAGGAGCAATGTGATTGCAGCAATCGGAATCGCGAGCTTCATGGAATTGTCCCTCCTTGTATAAACAAAGTATAGCGGCCCTGTTTGATATAGGTCAATTGACCCGGCTATTTGATGCTCGCAACGTGCACGCGCACGCCGCGCTCGGGCCAAAGCATTCCCCGATAACGAGATCAAGCATTTCCCGGTTGACACTGCTGCGGATATAACGCCCGCTACACCGACCAGCGATGCGACGTGAAGGTCTTGCATGCCAACCCGTGAAGCTGCCTAGCTAGCTCGGCAGCGCAAGTCTCGTTCGCCTCGTTAGGATGAAGCGGACCCGCCGGCACCCGCGAAGGGCAGCGCCGGCGTCAACCGACGAACCGCGCCGCCGAATTGACAGCGCGGGGCCCGAACAGAATGTCGGGCGTGATTTCGTCGACCGTGTTGCAGCCGCAATACACCATGGTGTTGTCAAGCTCCTTGCGAAGCACGGAGATCGCCTTGGCGGCTCCGGCCTCGCCGCCGACCGACGTGCCGTAAAGCGTCGCGCGACCGGTCAGCACGGCCTTGGCACCGAGCGCGAGCGCCTTGGCGATGTCGGAGCCGCGGCGCACGCCGCTGTCCAGCAGCACGGTTGCCTTCGCGCCGACCGCCTCGGCGATCTCCGGCAACGCGTCGATAGAGGCGACAGCGCTGTCCATGTTGCGTCCGCCATGGTTCGAGACGATTATGCCGTCACAGCCGTGCTCGATCGCGCGCAACGCATCGTCGGGACGATTGATACCCTTCACCATCAAGATACCGGGCCACATAGTGCGGAAGATCTTGATGTCTTCCCACGACAGGCTGTCGCGCCGCATCATGGCGTTCACCGATGGATCGGTACGAATCGAATGCCGCAAATGGGCCGGATAGTTCTCGTAACGCGGCATGCCGCCATTCACGAGATAGCGCCACATCACCAGCGCCAGCCAGCGTGGCTTGCCCATCATGTCGATGGCCGCGCGCGTGCTCATCCGAAACGGCAAATTAAAGCCATTCCTGGCGTTGTATTCACGATTGGGTGGCGCCGCCGTATCGACGGTAATGATCAGCGCCTCGAAGCCGGCGTTCTTAGCTCGGTCGATCAGCTCGTAGGAAAGCTTGCGCTCATGCCAGACATAGAGCTGCATCCACAACCGACCCGAAGCCTTCTCGGCGATCTCCTCCATCGGCGTCATCGCGCCAGTCGCAAGCGTGAATGGAATCTTCGCGGCCGCTGCTGCTTTCGCAAGCTCAAGCTCGCCGTGATACCAGCATAGACCGGCAACGCCGGTCGGTGCGATCGCCATCGGCATGGACACCGGCTTTCCGAACAGCGTCGTTGCCATTGTGCGGTTGGTCATATCCACTAACGCGCGATGCTTCAGCTTGAGCCGCTCGAACGCCGCGCGGTTGTTGGCCAGCGCCACCTCGTCCTCGGTGCCACGATCGAAGAACTCGAACACGCCCTTCGGAAGCCGCTTTTTCGCGACCTCGCGCAGGTCGAAGATGTTGTAGCAGTCGTCCAGGCCGCGCATTCACGGTTTTCCCTCTCGCCGAATGATGACAGCGGCATTCCGTGTGTCAAC
>CATPCO010000009.1 GCA_955652925.1 uncultured Xanthobacteraceae bacterium
ATGCTCGGCTTCGGTCCGTTTCCCTACGAGGGCCAGGAAGATCCTGACCTGATCAACGCCGGCAAGCAAACCGTTACCGAGATCCCGACGACCAGTTTCTTTTCGTCGGCCGACAGCTTTGCCATGATCCGCGGCGGACACATCGATCTGTCCATCCTGGGCGCGATGCAGGTTGCCGAGAACGGGGATCTCGCCAACTGGATGATTCCGGGCAAAATGGTCAAGGGCATGGGCGGCGCCATGGACCTCGTAGCCGGAGTCAAAAAGGTGGTGGTGGTCATGGAGCACTCGGCGAAGAACGAGCCTAAGCTTCTCAAGCAGTGTAGCTTGCCGCTCACCGGGGCGGGCGTGGTCGATATGGTGATCACCGACCTTGGTGTTTTCACCATTGATAAGAAGGGCGGCGGCGGAATGACCCTGGTCGAGCTTGCGCCCGGCACGACGCACGAGGAAGTCCGCAGCAAGACCGAGGCGAGTTATCGGATTGCGCAATAGTGCTGACGGGCGGCGATGCCGTAGCCCGGATTGAGCGAAGCGAAATCCGGGGCGGTCCCGCGCTTCGCTACGCTCAACGCGGGCTACTCGGGTCATAAACACCTGAAAAACTGGGCAATTGTGACAGGAGCTTGGGCCTTGGTGCGCCACGAAAGCGTCACAGAGCGCCTGCACAAGTCGGTCGGGATCCTGATTATCGCCGAGACTGCCGGACCGAGAGGTTCGGCCATCAATTGAGAAAGACGCGTTGTGATCGCGCCCGTTGTCGTCAAACGTCTCGGATTTGCCGTCTTAGCGTTGGTGCTCGCCGGACTGTGCGCGGCCCTGATCCTGCCTTTTCTGATTTCCGCCGATGCCGTGCGGGAGGCCGTGCAGGGCGAAATTCGCTCGGTCACGGGGCTGGATCCCGTGCTGCGCGGTAAAACGGCAGTATCGCTGTTTCCAACCGGCAGCGTGAGCTTCGAAGACATCAGCTTGGATGATAATCGCACGGGCGCGCCCGCCCTTACAGCCGAGCGTGCGCTCGCGCGCCTTAAATTTTTTCCGCTGCTCGTCGGACGGATAGAAATCTCCGATATCTCGCTTGTGCGCCCGACCATCCTTGTTGTCTTCAATGAAGATCGTACCTCGAATTGGTCGCACCACATCGAGATGCTTGCGGAAAGCCTGCGGCAGCGCCCCGAGCGCACGGCGTCGTTCTCGGAGATTCGCATCGAGGACGGCAAGGTCGTCCTGCGCGATCAGTCCGCCGCGACCCTCGAAACGCTCATGCACGTGGAATTCGCACTGGCCTGGCCGTCCATCTCGCGCAGTTTCGCGGCCACCGGCTCGTTCGCGTGGCACGATGAACGCATCAACGCCAGCATCAGCTTGACCGATTTCGCAGCCGCGCTGCGGGGTGAGCGCTCCGGTCTCAAGGTCCGTCTGGCCGGGACGCCGTTCAAGGCCGGTTTTGACGGCTATATCAGCTACCGGCCCACGCTCAAAATGGAAGGGACGCTCGCGGCTGACGCAGCGTCATTGCGCGATGTGCTGCGCTGGGCAGGTCAGGAACCCCCGCCCGCCGGCGGATTTGGACGTTTTGCTTTCAAGGCACAAACCAACGTTGTCGCTGCGACGATAGGGTTTTCCGGTGCACATATCGAGCTCGACGACAATGTCGGCGATGGCGTGCTGACGTTCGACGGCCACCAGACGTTGCAGGGTACGCTGGCTGCCGGCAGTCTCGACTTCAGCCCCTATGTTTCGACGGTGCGGCTGTTGACCGGTGGCGAGCATGGATGGGACAGCAAGCCGATTACGCTCAACCGGCTCAATGGCATCGACATCGACCTTCGACTGTCGGCGGCCCGGGTGACGCTTGGCAGCGCCAAGCTCGGCCGCACCGCGGTTACCGCCAGTTTGCGCGGCGGCCATTTCACGGTTGCAATCGGAGAATCGGAGGCATTTGGCGGGCTGATCAAAGGCACGTTGGAGCTTGCAAGCTCGCCGGCAGGCGCCGACCTGAAGACCCAATTGCAATTCGCCGAGGTGGATCTCGACCAGTGTTTGGGTGAGCTGTTCGGTATTCGCCGCCTGGAAGGAAAGGGCAACCTCGCACTCGCGATCGAGAGTTCCGGCGGCAGTATCTATGAGCTCACGAAAGCATTGAATGGAACGGCGACTTTGTCCAGCCACAAAGGCGCGATCGCCGGATTCAATGTTGAGCAGCTGCTGCGCCGGATCGAGCGCAGGCCGCTCTCCGGCAGTGGCAATTTTCGAGTTGGAAAAACGCCCTATGAGACTCTTACCGTTGTCCTCAAGATCGTCGACGGCATCGCCAACGTCGAGGATGTGCGCATGTCAGGATCCGTCGTTGGTCTCGACATGACCGGCTCAGCCTCTATTCCGGCACGCGAGCTCGACTTGCGAGGAACCGCCAGCCTGTTGTCGGCGGCCGTTCCCGCATTCGAGCTGCCGTTCATGGTACAGGGACCATGGGATGACCCGATCATGCTGCCGGACCCGGAAATTCGCCTGCAGCGCTCCGGAGCGGCGGCTCCGCTGCTCGACGCCGTGCGCAATCGCGGCGGCTCGGACGCGGTTCGATCGGCTCTGGAGCGCTTCAAGGGAGCGCCAACACCAGAGCCGGCACCCGGCGCACCCGCGGCCCAACAGGCGCCAGCGCTTGCAGGCGCTTCAGCCCCCGCGGATGCAATGCCGGCGACGGAGACAAGCGCCCCTGCGGGCGTGCCTGCGGCGGACACGCCGCAAAGCCAACGCTAATTGAGCAACCGCCCGCAGCGATTGAGCCCAGCTCAGATGCGGGCGGTTGCTC
>CATPCO010000010.1 GCA_955652925.1 uncultured Xanthobacteraceae bacterium
ATCGTGAGGAAGGATTGGTCATACGCATCCGACATCGGCGGCGGATCCGCTGGAACGGAACGGTAACCAGCCCGAAAGCGGCGAGGCCGAATTAACGGTGGTCGATCGATTTCGTGAGTGATTGCGTGAGTACGGGAAAAGTGATTCGTATGTTGACCATGGTGGACGATTGCACGCGCGAGTGCCCCTCGATCGAAGTAGATACTTCTCTGGGCGGGTTACGCGTGCGCCGCGTGCTGGATCGGGTGGCAGCCGAGAGAGGGCTGCCGGAAGCCATCGTATATGGGCGTGGTTTACAAGGCCGAGGAGCAAAAGTTGAGCACGCTATGTCCGGGCCGCCAAGCTCAGGCATTTTGAGGCGTGCTCGTAGGGAACCGCACAGCATTCAATCTCCCATGTTTCCGAGGATCAAGGGTGTGTACGGATATGCGGGTCGTAATCCGGCGTGCCATCTTGAAACTCGAAAGTCGGCTTGTACAAGAACTCGTTCCCCGCCTCCGGCCGGACCGGCCCCGAATTGACCTGAAACGCAAAGTCAGGATTGTCTTCCGGGAACTTCCGGTAGAATGGGTGCGGAGGCGCCTTTGGATTCTCTTCCGCGGGCTTCACACTCTTCACACGAAATTTCTTGTCGCAGTACCAGTGGACGGTCTCCTGCAGGCTGACAGAAATGTGGATCTCTTCATGTTCTGTATATTCAGGGTCGATCAAATATTCTTTTCGCTGACCCAGCATTGGCGGCATGTGCACGAGCTTGGTTGACATACACTCCTCCTTTACTTGCCTCACGGTTCGCCATGATACGTCATTTGCCCAGGATTAGCTGCTGAAATCGCGGCTCATCCCGCAGATTGTCGAGCTCGGGAGATGCCCGGATCTCGGCTGGGGAATACCCCCGTGCCCGCGCCTTCTCCAGCCACCCGAGGGCCTCATCTTTTTCTCCAAACTGGTTGTGGACGACGGCGGCAATCGCAAGATATTCGGGGATATCTGAATTCAAATTCAGGGCCTCCTGCAGATGTTTCAGAGCCTGGGGCCGGTCACTCAGCATCGCGTAATAATTCGCCATACTTACGTGAGTGTCTCCGTCCCTGGGATTGACGCGCAAGGTTTCTCCCGCCAGGCGAATTGCCCGCTCATACATCTCGCGAGCCTGGCTTCGCGTGTTTGGATTCCAGTAGTAGGCGCGGGCCAGGTTCCCGCAAGAAACGTAGTCCATTGTGGTGGTCGTACAGGCGTGTTCAAGCGCAGTCACGGAATCATCAAAGCGGTGCAAATTGAAATAAGCGATGCCAAGATTAGAGTAGGCCTCGGGTGTCGGAAACAGGGCAATGGCATGTCGCAGGACTTCAATTGCCTTGGCGTAATCACCCATGAAGATGTAGACGCCGCCCAGCAGGAGATAGTTATGGGGATCATCGGGAGCGAGGGCTATGGCGTGGCTGAATTCGCGCGCCGCTTCCGCGTATCTGGCCTGGTTAGAGTAGAAACTCCCCAGCCAGCCGTATCCCGCCCAATATTCGGGACGGACCTGAATGGCAAGCCGGTAGGTATTTTCGGCTTCGGCTAACCTGCCTAACCGTTCATAGGCTGAGGCCAATCCCCGATAGGCGCCTTCGCTGGTCGGGTCCGTCTGCACGGCGCGTTGGAATTGCTCGACCGCTTCTTGGTATCTGCCTCTGCTGGCGTACACCGTACCCAGGCAGGTGCGGCCCTTGGCCGAGTCAGAGTCTAGAGCCACGGCACGCTCGCAGGCCTGCATCGCTTGGTCCATCCACTCTCCTTCGTACGTTGCGTAATACCTCGCCGAGTAGGCCTCTCCCAGTCCAGCGTACGCCAACGCATAATTGGGATCACGCTCCAGCGCGCGGCTGAAGAGTGCAATGGCGCTGCTTACATTCTCCGGCTTGTGGTAATCCTGCAAATACCCGAGGCCACGCAGGTAGTAGTCATAAGCCGCCGGCTCATGAGTGCCGTGCGCAACCAGGGCGTGACGATCACTTAGCCGGAGTTGCAGGCCGAGCATGTTTACGATGCTTTCGACGACACGATCTTGCAGGCCGAAGACGTCGCTCATGTCGGCGGTTATGGTGTCGGCGGAGAGTTGTCGCATGCTGGTCGCATCCACCAGGCTATAGGTGATTCGGACCCGGTTACCCGACTCCTGCAAGGAGCCCTCCAGCACCAGGGTCACGCCGAAACCCTTGCGGGCCTGTTCTACATTACTAATACCTTCCGCGCGAATCTCGCTCGTGGGAACAATCTGGAGCGGTTGACTGCCGGAGAGCTGGGTAAGTTTGACGGCCAGCGTCTCGGTCAGTCCGTTACAGAACGCCTTGGTGCTGGGATCCTCGACGGTTGAAGTAAAGGGCAAGATTGCCAGATGAACCGGAGTCTGCTTGCCGAATCCGAAACCCTTCGCTTTGCCGTTGTAGTAGAAAACTGCCAGCAAACCGGCAGCAACCAATGCCGCGGCGACCATCATGAGAACTATGTGCTTCGGTTTAGGCTCCGCTTTTCGTGGCAGCAGTCGCGATAATCCAGTTGGAGTTATACCGCCCTCGACCAGGCGCAATTCCTCCAATAACTCGCGAGTGCTGGCATAGCGTTGGCCCGGCTCTTTGGCCATCGCTTTATTGACCAGCTTTTCCAGTTCTTCCGGGACCTCTGAATTAAAGATGTGGATTGGGGCCGGCGTCTCGCAGCGTATGCGGTCGCTAGTGGCCACGAAACCGTCGGCTACAAAGGGGTGATGGCCAGCCAAAACTTCGTAGAACACAACTCCCAGGGAGAAAATGTCGGCGCGACCGTCGGGAGTCTGCTCCAGCAGAACCTCAGGCGACATGTACGCGGGCGTGCCGCTCACCGTGCCCGACCGGTCCACTGTGGTGCTCTGGTCAGACCGTGGAAGATGCTTGGCCACGCCGAAGTCTAGAATCTTTACCTGGCCATCGCTAGTCAGCATGATATTTTCCGGCTTGATGTCGCAGTGCACGATACCGTGTCCGTGCGCCGCCACCAGGGCCTGCACGCATTGCACCGCGATCCCGAGAAACTGTTCCAGACTCATAGGTTCATGAAGGCGCTGACGCAGGGTTTGTCCTTCAACAAACTCCATGACCAGAAAAATCTCGCCTTGTTCCTCGATCACGTCATAAATGGCCGCGACATGCGCATCGCTGAGGCGGGACGCGCGTTCGGCCTCTTGCTCGAAGCGGCGACGATAGAGGGGATCCGAGCGCAGATGGACCGAGAGCCGCTTGAGGGCAACGGTGCGCTTCAGGCGCGTGTCTTCCGCCCGGTACACTTCCCCCATGCCTCCTTTGCCCAGCCGCTCGCCAATCACAAAACGGCCTATGGTGTTCCCGGTAAGAGATCCGGACACCTGGCTGTCCGCGGCGTGCGACGCGTGTTCGGTCATTGGGGGAAGCTGAGCTAGGTGCTTGGGGAAACGCCGGCGAACAGGGGCACCAGTGTGCGTTCGTATTTAGCCGGGCATTCGCCCGTGAAGCGGAATCTTACTCCATGGCCCGAAGGCGGGCAAATCTGGCGCGGCCAGCCGATTACAGGCAATTCGGAATTGTGGAACTGGACGACTTGGAGTTTGTCATCCGCGATGCCGCGATATCTAATGGAGTTAACATCAGTACGACCATCGGGTTTTTTCTACACCGCAAAAGCGCTCATATCCGCTCATAATTCAGCGTGACGGCAGAATCTGACGGTGTTTTTGGAAACCTGAGTCATTCCGTCCGTGCTTCAGGTTAATTTTCGCAGTGCCATGTCTAACCGCGAGGACAATCCGGGATTCGGCGTGCGAGGCATTCTTATTTTTGGGGTGTGCTGATCTGCTAGCCCTTTCCTGCGAGTCGAATGAATGGCGCTTGGAAAGTAAGTTTTGCCCGCAACGCATTGACTTGCCTGAGCTTGGCCCATATGATCGCGCCCAACGACTTACTTTTCCCAGTGATCGGTCAAACCATCTCGCACTACCGCATCATCGAGAAGCTCGGCGGCGGTGGTATGGGCGTGGTTTATAAGGCCGAAGACACCCGACTGCATCGCTTCGTTGCCCTGAAGTTCCTGCCAGACCAGGGACTCGCAAGCATTAGCCCGTTTCCAGCGCGAGGCGCAGGCCGCCTCGGCCCTGAATCATC
>CATPCO010000011.1 GCA_955652925.1 uncultured Xanthobacteraceae bacterium
CTTTGAGCCCGCCGCCCTTGATCTGGCGGCGCGCCTCGCTGTTCGATGACACGAGCCCTGCTTCCACATTCGCCGCGAGCACACCGAGTCCTGCCTCGAGCCTTGCGCGCGGGATCTCATTCGTCGGCAGCGTCTCGGCAACGGCGCCCTCCTCGAATGTGCGCCGCGCGGTCTCTGCGGCCTCTGCGGCGGCCGCGCGGCCGTGCAGCAGGGCGGTCGCCTCGGTTGCAAGAATTTTCTTTGCTTCGTTGAGTTCCTGCCCCCGCAGTGCGGAGAGCCGCCCGATCTCGGCGAGGGGAAGCTCGGTGAACAGCTTGAGCAGCCGTCCGACATCGCCGTCCTCGCAATTGCGCCAGAACTGCCAGTAATCGTACGGCCGCATCATCTCGGCGTTGAGCCACACCGCCCCGGTTTCGGTTTTGCCCATCTTGGCGCCGGATGACGTGGTCAATAGCGGCGTGGTCAGTGCAAACAGTTCGGCGTTGAGCAGCCGGCGGCCGAGATCAATGCCGCTGACGATATTGCCCCACTGATCCGAGCCGCCCATCTGCAGAATGCAGCCATGGCGCTTGTTCAGCTCCACGAAGTCATAGGCCTGCAGGATCATGTAGTTGAATTCAAGAAACGTCAGCGGCTGCTCGCGGTCAAGCCGCAGCTTGACGGAGTCGAACGTGAGCATCTTGTTAATGGTGAAGTGACGGCCGACGTCGCGCAGAAACGGGATATAGTGCAGCCGGTCGAGCCAGTCGGCATTATTGGCCATCATGGCGTCGGCGTCGAAATCGAGAAAGCGCGCGAACACCCGACCGATCGAGGCGATATTCTGCTCGATTTCCACCTCGCTGAGCAGCATGCGGCTTGCATCCTTGCCGGACGGATCGCCGATCTTGCTCGTGCCGCCACCCATGAGCGCGATTGGACGATGGCCGGTCTTTTGCAGCCAGCGCAACATCATGATGGTGAGAAGATTGCCGATATGCAGGCTCGGCGCGGTGGCATCGAAGCCCACATAGGCGGTAACCGGGCCGGCCGAGGCCCGCGCATCGAGCCCTTCGGCGTCCGATAGCTGATGAATGAAGCCCCGCTCCGCCAGAACGCGCAGGAAATCGGATTTGTAGGTGCTCATGAGTTCTCGTCTCTTTCGCAGGCGTGGTGTAACAAATCCACAGCAGGATTGAAACCGAGGGCTCCCGGATGGCTTCTCTCGCTGCAATCGGCCTGATGAGCGGCACGTCTTATGACGGCATCGACGTTGCGCTGATCGAGACCGACGGCGAAAAAATCGGCCGTCTCGGTCCGACCGGCTACCGGCCTTACAGCGATCGCGAACGCGATCGGCTGCGCCATGCCATGGCGGCTGCGTCCCATCTGACTGATCGCAACGAGCGGCCGAAGCTCCTCGCCGAAGTGGAAGAGCTGGTCACCGACATGCACGCCGAGGCGGTCGAGGCATTCCTTGCTGCCAACGGCATGACCCCGGGCGAGGTCGGGGTGGTGGGCTTTCACGGCCAGACCGTGTTGCACCGCCCCGACCGGGCGTTCAGCCTTCAGCTCGGCAACGGGCCGGCGCTTGCCGCGCGGCTCGGCATTGCCGTCGTCTACGATTTTCGCGCCGCCGACATCGCGGCGGGAGGGCAGGGCGCGCCCATGGTCCCGATTTTTCACCGCGCCATGGTGCGCATGCTGCGCCGTCCGCATCCCGTGGCAGTGCTCAACCTGGGCGGCGTCGCGAACATCACCTTCATCGACGGCGACACGCTCATTGCGTTTGATACCGGCCCGGGCAACGCGCTGCTTGACGATTTTGTCCGGCTGCGCTCGGGCCAGCCCCAGGACGACGAGGGGCGTGCCGCGGCGGCAGGCCGCGTCGATGCAGACGCGGTCACCCGCGTTCTTGCACATGAATTCTTTTCCAGGCCGCCGCCGAAGTCGCTCGACCGCAACGCCTTCCGCCATTGGGTCGCGGAAGAAGGAAAGCTTGTCGACAAGAGCACGCAAGATGGCGCCGCGACGCTGACCGCCATTACCGCTGCCGCGGTCGCGCACGCGATGAAAATTCTCCCGCGCGCTCCACTGAGTTTCATTACGGCCGGGGGCGGCACGCGCAATCCGACCTTGATGGCAATGCTCGTTGAGCGTCTTGCGCCTGCCCGCGTTGATACCGCGCACGCGGTTGGATGGTCGGCCGATTCGCTCGAGGCGCAGGCCTTCGCTTATCTTGCCGTGCGCACGCTGCGCAATCTGCCCATCACCTTCCCCAGCACCACCGGCGTGCCGCAACCGCAGACAGGCGGTGTGATCGCACGGTAAGCATTTCAACCCGACTGGGAGGCCATAGCCAAGCGCTTGGGTTTGTGATGGTTATCCGTGACGAATATGCCGCCGCGACCGCCGAGGGCAAGCGCATGCTCGCCACAACCCCGCACGCCATCGCCGCGCATTATGATCGGAAAACGGATCGGATCGTCGTGAGCTTGAACACCGGCATCGATGTGAGCTTCTCGCCACGCGATGCACAGGGGCTTGAAGACGCCAGCGGCGAGGAGCTTGCCGCGATCGAAATCACGCCGCCCGGTTTCGGCCTGCATTGGCCGAAGCTTGATGCCGACCTCTACGTGCCCGCGATACTTGAAGGCATTCTTGGCTCGCGCCGCTGGATGGCAGCGCGGCTCGGCGCAGCCGGCGGCCGATCGCGCAGCAAAGCCAAGATCGCAGCGAGCCGTGAGAACGGCAAGCTGGGCGGGCGACCTGCAAAGAAAATCCGGCAGTCTTATTCCGCTTCCGCGCTCCGGCGGCGGAAGAAGAAATCGCCGCGGGCTGTAAACCGGGCGCGGAAGCGAGCTTGAAGGGGTAGAGAAGCCAAGCCAAGCCAAGGCAAGCGCGACAACATAGCTCGATCATTAGGCAGAATAGCTTCTCCTGAGTTTGGAGCAGGAAATGAGGTGGCGGGAATTCTTCCTTCCCAGCTATTTCCGCCAATCAGTGCCGCGTGTTCCTTGACATGTGCGGCCATGGGGACTACCTGCGCCCCGCGGGCCTGGATTTTGATCCAGGCACGATAACCCGATTGAACAGATGGGCAGTATCACGTTTGGCGATGCCGACCGAGCGATCGTTGCGTCGGTGCCGCCGCGAAATATGACAGTCGTGCGCGGCGAGAACGGCTGCGCGATGGCAAGCGACCGCATGTAGTGGTCTCTTCCCAACGCTCACCGGCCCGCGCATCAGGCGGAAATGGAGGTGAGCAATGGGCGCATCGCTGACGATCTGAGCGTCAAACCCGGCTTCCATTGCGGGAGCCTGTCAGAACAACTTTCGAACCAGCCGCAACGCGGCAGATCCGGGGTGGCAGAGCCCTACGTGGCTCGGTTCGCCTTGGTGCTGCCCATCGCCGGCACCGGAGGTGAACCATGAACCGCGTTTTTGCAAACCGTGAATCAATCAACGAGACGGATGTGGGACGCGCCCCGCTCCTTGTTGGCGCAGCGCCGCTCGCCGAAACGACTCTGACTGCTGGGCGCGAGCGATCGTGCGCCGGTCCGGGCGAGCTTGACCGGCTCTATGCGGGGCTCGCCGGGGTGACCGCGGAAAGCCACCCGCGCACGGCACGGCTGCTTGGGTCAGGACGCCGCCGCGCGGCACAGAAGATCATTGAGGAGGCCGGTGAGGTCGCGCTTGAGGCTGTGAAGGGCCGCAGCACGGGTATCGTGCGTGAAAGCGCAGACCTCCTCTATCATCTCGTCGTGCTCTGGCGCCGCGCCCACATCGATCCCGCCGACGTGTATGCGGAGATGCAACGCCGTGCCGATGCTCTGGGGATTGCCGAAAAGCTGCCGAAGGCGCCCGGCCGTTGCGGCTCGAGCCGCGGCTCGGTGCCTAGGCGCTGATCCGGAAATGACGGAACGCGTAACCGTGTCTGACCGTCGACCAGGACTTCCTTGAAGCGGGGCATTGGCTACTCGCGCAGCCTATCGGACAGCGTGCCGCTGGATACCGTACCGGCCGACACAAGCGATCGAAAATTTCAATGCATCGGGCTGGTGAGGTTCGCGTGCAGCCGGCCGATCGTTTCGGCCTCGCTGGCAAAATCAGCATCGCTCAGGAACGGGCGCTTATGAGCCAGAGAAATCCAGAACTCGCGAATGTTCGTCAGATTTGCTCGATAGATCGGATCAAGCGTAAGCATAAGCGCCCGTTCACAGTCCGCCGCCTTCTCCCATGGGTCCACGTGGGCCATGACGTTCTCCCCGGCGAGCCGCCCCCTCGCTCGCCACGTTCCAGAAAAAACCAAAGCCGGTGCCGTTGCAAGCGTTCTGTTGTCGGGGCGGTTCCACGTCCCCAACATCCACAGTGAGGACGCGTGCGCCGAAACCGATGTATGATGCGGCACACACAACCCGGGGGTTGCCGATGAAACGCACATGTTTATCCGGCCTCGCGATCATTGCATTGATCTCTTGGACCGCTACCGGCGCTGCGCTTGGGCAGACGGCAAAGAGCATCAACGTCGGTGACGTTGCGCCGATTGCGGCGGATTGGCCGCACTTTGTTGCAACCGAAAAGAAATTATACGGACGCGAAGGGATCGATCCGCAGGTCACCTATGTGGGCAATGTTGCCGACACCGTGCGACAGATGGTCGGCGGCTCATTCGAGATTGCCGTTTCGACCTTCGACACCGCGTTGCGGGCGATCGGAAACGGCGCCGATGCCGTGCTGATTGCAGGCGTGGTGATCAAATATCCGTATTCGATCATGACCGCCCCCAACGTGACGTCAGTTGCAGACCTTGCGGGCAAGCACATCGTGCTTCCGTTCAAGAAGGATCTTCTCACCGTCGTGTGGGACCGCTGGGTGCGCGAGCAGGGAATGCGTCCGCAAGACATCGACCAGGTCTATGACGGCGCAACGCCGAACCGGTTTGCCGCGTTGAGCAGCGGGGCGGTTCAGGCTGCGCTGCTTGGTCAGCCATTCGATTTCAGAGCAGCTCAGCAGGGTTACAAAAAGCTCCTCGATATCGGGAGCTATGCCAAGGACTATGGTTTCCTGACCTTGATCGCGCGTCCGAAATGGCTCGCGGAAAATTCAATCACCGCACGCGCCTATCTTCGCGCCTTGGCGGCGGCGGTCGACTGGATTTACGATCCTGCCAACCGGGAAGAGGCGGTGGCTATTCTCGCGCGCGGAACAAAGCTCGATCCGGCCTTCGCCGCGCTCACCTACGACTACTATGTCAACGACCTGCATCCATTCAGCAGGAAGCTGGCAATTCCGGACACCATCGTGCAACACACCGTCAGCACGCTCCTTGAGCTCGGCGACATCACGGGCGATGACGTCTAGAGACCTTCCATTCATGCGCGTAGCTATATGCGCGCACCATTCTTCCTTCGGTCGTCCGTCGTCCGTCCTCTATTCCATGACCTTCCTTGCCGCTGCGGCAATCTTTTCCGCGTCAGGTGTTAACGCGGCTTCGAGTGGGGGGCTGTACGGTACCGGAACCTGCGCGCGGGTGACACGCCGGATCGGTGCCTTCAACAGGTCAAATCCCTGCTCGACCACGCTCGCAGAAACTTCGGATGCGAAGCCGCATCGCAGAGGGCATTCATCCACCACGACAAGCCGCCCGGTTCTCCCGACGGATTCGAGAATGGTGGTCTCATCGAGTGGCGCAAGCGTGCGCACATCAACCACTTCCGCTTCAATGCCCTCGCGCGCAAGCGTCTCCGCCGCCGCCAGGCTCAAGTGGACCATCAGCGAGCTTGCCACGATGGTGATGTCGCGGCCGCGCCGCTTGATATCGGCGTGCCCGAACGGGATCGGCCTCTTGGGATCAGCTGCCGGCGTTGCAATGGGAAGAAGCTTCGCGTGGCTGACAATGACGGTGGGATTTGAGCTCATGAACGCCGTTCGAACGAGGCCGTAGACATCGGCCGCGGTCGAAGGGGCCGCGATTTCGAGCCCGGGCACATTGCACAGCATCGATTGCGGGCTGTGGCTGTGCTGCGCGGCACCGCCTCCGCGAACCCCATGCAGGAGATGAAACGTGACCGGCACCGGAATTTTGCCGCCCGACATGTAATAGCTCACGGGCGCTTCGTTCGTGAGCTGCGACCACGCGAGATAGCTGAAACTGCCGGTGCCGAGATCGACGAACGGCCGCATGCCCGCCATGGCGGCGCCAATTCCTGTTGCCGCGGCGCCTGCTTCCGATGTCGGAGGATCATCGATGCGGTCGCGAAAATCCTTGCGCACGCGGTCCATGAGATGGCGCTGCGGTCCCAGCCCGAGCACATAGCTTCCGATCAGGCTTACCCGCGCATCCGCCGCGAGACTGTCGTAAAGCGCATCGACCAGTGCCTCGGCATAGCTCTGCATGACCATGTTCCCTCAGGCGAAGACGTGCTCGAATGCACTTTCCGCGCCCGGCAGCGGAGCCTCGCGCGCAAACTGCACGGCATTCTCGATGCAAGCGCGCATTGCGGCATCAAGGGCATGGAGGCGCGTCTTTGCCGCCACGTCCGCGCCCGCAAGCTGGCGCGCAAACCGAAGCACCGGATCGTGATGCTCCAACCAGTCGCGATGCTCGCCCTCGATCGCGAGCTCGCCGGTGGCCATTCTCATATCGGTCACCCCCGTCACAGCTTCGGGCCACAGCGGATTGCTGCCCGGCCACCGCGTGGTCACCGCCTCCACGAAAAGGGGGCCTTCGCCACGCCGGCATTGCGCGGCGGCGTCGCTCGCTGCTGCATGCACCGCCGCCACGTCGGCGCCGTCGACACGTACGGTCTTGATGCCGAGCGATTGCGCGATGCTGCGGAGATCACTGCTGGCGTGTACAAGGGTGGGGTAGCCTTCGCCGGGCGCCCATGACCCGCTGCTGTTGTTCTCGCACAGGAAGAGAACCGGCAGTTTCCACAGCGAGGCGATGTTGAGGGCTTCGAAACTCACCCCCTCCTCAAGCGCGCCGTCGCCGAAGAACGCAACGGCGATGGAGCCGTCTGCCTTGCGCTTGCACGCATAGCCGGCGCCCACGCCAAGGCTGATACAGCCTCCGACGATTCCCGATGTGGAGATAAAGCCGAGCTTGGGATCGCTGAGATGCAGCGTTCCTCCGCGCCCGCCGTTGAGCCCGCTTGCCCGCCCGAGGATCTCCGCCATGGCGCGGCCGGGATCGGCGCCGCGGGCGAGAACGTGGCCGTGATTGCGGTGCGTGGTGGTGATGCGATCGCGCGGCTCGAGCAC
>CATPCO010000012.1 GCA_955652925.1 uncultured Xanthobacteraceae bacterium
CATCATCGCCACGGCTTTCCAGAAGTGGGCGGATTGGTTCGCGACCTGTGCTGGCGCAGCCGCCCAATAACGATGCGAGCTGAAGGCCGCAATGATGATGAATAGCAGCATTATCAGCGACGCATAGCGAGTGGCGAGGCCTGCGATCATCAGGACGCCGCCGATGAATTCGACGAAGGGCGCGACATATCCCAGAAAGTCTGGCAAACCGCGGCGCGGCATTGTGGCCACGAAGCCTGAGATGTTCATGAGCTTGCCCCAGCCGCTCATGACAAAGGTCCAACCGAACAGGACGCGGGCGAGCAGCAGCAGCAAGTCCCGCCATTGCGTGGCGATGCCATCGGTGCAGGCCAGCCAGGATGACGGTGATTCGGATTTTTGCATGGACATGAAGGTTTCCCCCGTTGAGATTAATGCGTTAGCCTGATCGGAAAGAATATCATCGAGCTGCAACTTTATCTCTCCATCCGGGGGGTTGACAAGGCATTCTCCCGATCCAGCCGTATAAGCATCGTCTATCTATTCAACCTCGCTTGAGCTAGCATGCCGACATGGGCGATAGGCAGCCCCAGGCATCGCCGGCTGGGAGAGCGTCCAATCCACTCCCGCCTGTTTGCGCAATGCCCGTTGCGTATAGATATCCGGACATTCTTGGACGATTTAGAGGGGCGGCATGACGATCAACAAATATGTTGTCGAGCTTTGGCACGAACCCGGAATTTCTCCGCTGAGCAATGCCAGCTCTCGAAAAATGGCTAACCGCACGCACGAAAAACTGCCGGGGTTGATGGAAAAACGCGGAATGAAGATGATCGGGGCTTACCATCTCGATCCGGAGCACCGGTCGATCTTGATCTTCGAGGCAAAAACAGTCGAGGACGTCCGCGACGTGCTTTACGAATCGGGGTTCATGCACTGGTGCGACGGCCGGATCTTTCCAACCACGCCTCTGTCAGAAATGCACAAATGGGCGGTGGCTCAAGAGCCGATTTGAGGAGATGGCCAAATGCACGGCGACGTCATCGAAGGCAAATGGATTGATTGCTTCACCAGAGCGTTCGAATTGTGCAAGGTTCGCGAAGGTGAAGTCGCCGCCATCGTATCGGAGACGCAGTCCCGGCGTGTGCTCGTGAAGCTGGCGGAGCTCGCCCTTCTGCGGCTCAAGGCACAGGCGTTCCATATCGTCATCCCGACGCCGCCCGTGAGCGCGCCGGTTCCCGTCAGATCGACCGGTCACTCCGTCGCTATTGGGCAAAATCCCGCAATCATCAAGGCGCTTACCACGGCCACATTCGTTGCCGATTTGACCATCGAGGGACTTCTCCACTCGATCGAGCGCCCGGAGATTCTTGCCAGCGGTACTCGCGTGTTCATGATCAGCAACGAGCATCCCGAGTCGCTCGAGCGGCTGATGCCCGATCCGGCCCTCAAACCCAAGGTGCTCAAGGGGGTCGCCATGGCAAAGCAGGCCAAGAAAATGCGGGTAACCTCAGCAGCCGGCACTGATCTGCACATCGATATGGAAGGCGCCAACGTCGGCGGAGGCTGCGGGATCTCCGACGAAAAGAGCCAAATCGATTATTGGCCGGGTGGCTTGTGCGCATTCTACCCAAGGCCGGGCGGAGTTACCGGAACGGTCGTCATGGTCGCAGGCGACATCAATCTGACTTTCAAACGGTACTTGAGCGACCCCGTCCACATGCAGATCGAGCGTGATTGCATCACAGAGATTCACGGCCCGGGCATGGATGCGGACCTCATGAAAAGCTACTTCGCCGCCTGGCAGGATCCGAATGCTTATTACACTTCGCATCTCGGCTGGGGAATGAATCCGCGTGCGCGCTGGGATACGCTTGTCATGTTTGATCGCAACGACACCAACGGAACAGAGCAGCGTGCCTTTGCCGGCAATTTCTTATTTTCTACGGGCTCGAATCGATTTGCCAACCGCTTTACCGAAGCACATTTTGACCTGCCCATGAGGAATTGCACCATCGAGCTTGACGGTCAGATTGTTGTCGAGAAAGGAAATTTAATTCCCGAGCTTGCGTGAGCGCGTCACGCATGAGTCTGCCGTCCGGCATCGCATGAGCAAGCCGCACGCTGAGATCGCCGGCGCCGGCTTTGCCGGATTGGTGGCGGGCATCGCACTGGCCGAGCGAGGATGGTCAGTGCGGATTCATGATAAATCGCCGCAGCTAAGAGCAGAAGGGTTCGCCATTTCCACCCAGCCCAACGCGCTCAAAGTGCTGGAGGCAATCGGCGTTCGCGATCGTGTCCTGCAGGGTGGAATGAAAATCCTGCGGCGCGAGACGCGCGACCGCAACGATCGTCCCACCATGATTGCGGGTGACGGCGGCGGTTACCGCATTTCCCGCCAACACATCGTCGCCACCCTGGAAGATCGCGCGCGGCAATTGGGCGTTGACGTTGAGTTCGGGTCGCAGATTGCTGGCGCAGATGGTGGAGGCGTGCTGGTTACCTCGGCAGGACGGCGCCTTGCCGCGGACGTCGTTATCGTGGCAGACGGCATTCATTCCTGTATCCGGCAATCGCTGGGAATTCCGGCCGTTGTGACGAACCACGCGGATGGGGCCATGCGATTGATGGTATCGCGCACCACGACAGAAGCGGAACAAGACGTTCGCGCGGGTCCGATGACATGTGAACGCTGGTCTGGGACCCGCCGCATCCTGACGAGCCCTTGCAGCAGCAAAGAGCTCTACGTTGCGCTTAGCTGCTTGGTTCACGATGAGCTTGCGAAGCGTATTCCGCTGGATGAAGCGACGTGGTCTGGCTCGTTTCCCTATCTGGCCGATTTGTTCAAGCGCATCGGTGCCGAAACGGATTGGAGCGCAGTTCGTTGGGTTCAATTCAAAACGGTGAAGTTGAAGCGCTGGTCGTTGGGCCGCGCGGCAATCGTCGGCGATGCGGCACATGCAATGCCGCCGAACTTAGCTCAAGGCGCCGGTTGCGCGATGATGAACGCATTAAGCTTGGCAGTATCGCTCGCGAGCAATCCGGTGAGTGATGCATTAACAGCCTGGGAAGCGCAAGAGCGGCCGCTGACCGAACACACGCAGCGATGGTCACGAATCTACGGCAGCCTTACCATCTGGCCCGAAACGCTTCGATCAAATGCCTTTGCGGCCATGGGAAAGATCAAGTGGATCCGCCGGCGCTATCAGCGCACTGCGAATCACAAACCAACCGGCTACAACCCGCAAACCCAGGCTGATGACGGCGGTAATTAACGTGCTCGCATTGGGTCTGCTTCACTTCAGCCAACCGACAATGGTGGCGTGTTCATTCTGGTTGTTTGCCCAGCGATATTCGATAAGCACATTGCGACCTTCGACAAAGCCGGCCACGCTCAGAGCCTGTTGGAAATTGCGCAGCCGGACCGCCGACAATTCCAATGTCCAGGGATGCTCCGCTTATCCTCCAAGAC
>CATPCO010000013.1 GCA_955652925.1 uncultured Xanthobacteraceae bacterium
CCGCACCATGGTCGAGCGGCAATTCGCCGCCGCCGCGCACGTGACCAGGATATCTCTGCATTATCCGCGCGCCTGCGCCAATCCGATGGAGCCGCGTGCCGCGCTCGCCTTTCGCGATCGGGCCGACGGCCGCTTGACGCTGTGCACCACGACCCAGACGCCATATTCGGTCAGGAGCACCGTGGCAGAGGTGCTCGGACTGAACGAGCTCGAGCTGAAAGTCGTTGCTCCCGATGTGGGCGGCGGATTCGGCATGAAAGCTGCGATCTATCCGGAAGAGGCGCTGGTGGTCTGGGCCGCCGGAAAGCTCGACTGTCCCGTCAAATGGACCGGCGAGCGGAGCGAATGCATCGCCTCCGACACGCACGGGCGTCATCAGATCACGCACGCGGAACTGGCGCTCGACGCCCACGGCAAGGCTTTGGCGTTGCGGGTGTCGGTCGAGATCGATCTCGGAGCATACCTGAGCAATTCGGCCGGCGTTCCACCGCTCAATGCGGTCATCAGCTACACCAGCACCTATGACGTGCCGCTCATCCATGCCGTCGCGCGCGCGATCTTCACCAACACGTGCGCGCTCGGGCCTTATCGCGGCTCCGGCAAGCCGGAAGCCTCCTTTGTCATCGAGCGATTGATCGACAAGGCCGCGCGCGAAATGGGAATCGACGTGGTGGCGATGCGCCGGCGTAACTTCATCCCTGCCTCGGCCATGCCTTACAAGGCGCCGAGCGGTTATGTGTACGATTGCGGCGAGTTCGAGCACGTGCTGGATAAGGCGCTCGCGCTCGCAGATTGGAATGGATTCGGCGCACGCCGGGCAGAGAGCGAGCGGCGCGGCGCGCGCCGGGGAATTGGCCTCGCCATGCATTGCCAGCGCGCCGGCAGCCAGTCCGAGCGAATGGAGATCCGCGTGGCGCCGAACGGCTCGGTCGCCCTGCACGTAGGCACCGTCTCGACCGGACAGGGGCACGAAACAGTGTTTGCGCAAATGGTCGCCGAGTGGCTCGGTGTACCCATCGCCGAGGTGACCACATTCCAGGGCGATACCGATAAAATTCTTTTTGGCCGCGGAACGTTCGCGCAGCGGAGCATGATTGCGGGGGGCTCCGCGCTCAAGATCGCCGCGCAGGAGGTGATCGGTAAAGGCAAGCGGCTCGCCGCGTGGGTGCTGGAGGCGTCCGAGGCGGATATCGAGTTCGAGCGCGCGATGTTCCGCATCAAGGGCACCGATCGGCAGTTGAGCTTCTCCGAACTGGCGCGCAAGTCCTACCAGGGCACAGGATTGCCGGCGGAGTTCGGCATCGGGCTCGACGGCACGGGCAGTCATCCCGGCCCCGATACATTTCCGAACGGCTGCATGATCTGCGAAGTCGAGGTCGCTCCCGATACCGGCAAGGTTGCAGTCGTTCGCATTTGCGCGGTCGACGACACCGGCACTGCCATCAATCCATTGCTGCTGGAGGGGCAGCTGCACGGCTCGATCGCGCAGGGCATGGGCGAGGCGCTGACCGAGGAAATGATCTACGAGCGCGATACCGCCCAGCTTCTCACCGGGTCATTCCTCGACTATGCCATGCCGCGGGCCAGCGATCTGCCCGCCATCGTCTCCGCGCTGCATCCCGTTGCCACCTCGACCAATCTCATCGGGGTCAAGGGCGGCGCGGAAGCCGGCAATGCCGGAGCACCTGCTGCCATCATTCACGCCATCATCGACGCGCTCTCGCCGTGGGGCGTAACGGATCTGCCGCTGCCGGCAACCCCGGAGCGCGTCTGGCGGGCGGGCGGGAATGCTCGCGCTGTAGCCCGCATGAGCGAACGGCCGGCGTAAAGTGCCGGCCGGGCGCGACATGCGGGAAGGCCTGACCCGGATATCGCTTCGCTCATCCGGGCTACTGGCCGCGGCTTTGATCTCACTTGGCGAGGAACGCGCGGACGATAGCGGCGACGCAGTCTGGTTGCTCCAGGTGGGGCAGATGACCGGCAGCCTCAACCAGCTCGACGCGTGAATTGGCAATGCGCCGGGTGAACTCCTGCGCATAGGCCGGTGCGATGACGCCGTCCTGCTTGCCCCAGATGATCAGTGTTGGCGCTGCAATACGGTGAATGTGCTTCTTCAGTCCCTTGTCGGGAATAGGCCAGACGAACTTGCCGGTGCACGCCTGCGACCAGATGAAGGAGACGCGTGCGTTGACGCGCGCTTCGCCATCACCGGGCATTCCAAAGAATTCCTCGGACGGCTTGCCCATCGGGTCGGCAAACAGCGCCGCCCGCAACGCGTCCTCCGGCATGATCATCCAGTTCCGCACCGGCAGATCGTCGCGCCAGAGTCCGACCGGATCGATCAGAACCAGCCGGCCCACGCGCTCCGGCATGGCGGCCGCAAGCTCGCACGCCACCGTACCGCCGAAGGAATGGCCGACGATAACAGGTGATTTAAGTCCAAGGCGATCGAATAGCTCGCCGTGATAAACCATCAGATCCAACCAATCATCGAGCTGGTGCACACTCTCGGGATCCCCCTCGGCGGTGCCAGGATGTTTCGGCGCATAGACGGTGTGTGTGCGCGCAAGCATGGCGAGAAAGGCGTGATCGTTGCGCAGCCCCCATGGCCCGTGCAGGAACACGAGCGGCGGCCCGCTGCCGTTGATCGTGATCTCGGCCTCGATC
>CATPCO010000014.1 GCA_955652925.1 uncultured Xanthobacteraceae bacterium
GGCGATACCCCAGACAAGTGCGGCGCCCGCGAGATAAAAGGCCAACAGCGCGACGGCGTTGGCGAGGGCGGCCGAAGCGAGCTGGAGCGGCGAGCTTAAATCCGAGACGGTGCCCATCCAACGCGAACTGGGCCAGGCCAGAAGCAACACCCACAGTGCGCACGCACAGATCGCGATGCCGGCCAGGCCGGCGCTCGCCGCACGCCATCTGCCGCGGCGGACCTTGCTCGACCGTTCCGGGAGCAGCTCCTCGATCAGGTATTGCAGTCCCCCCCGGGCAATCGCGTAGAGAGGCTCCAAGACGAGAGAGTTCAATGTCCAGAAGCTGCGCTCGATCAAACGGAACAGCGGTCTTCCCCCGAACCAGCCGATTGCGAGCAGCAAGGCAATCAGGAAGATGGGCCACAGCCCGAAATAGGGTGAGCCGATGTTTCCAGAAATCTTGGCCACCCAGGCGGAGGCGATGAGTGGCGATAACCCGAGCACCAGAGAGGGGCCGATGAGCATCAGCAGCCAAGCCGTCACCAGCTTCGGTAGACTGATCTCCGACAGCAACGTGCCCGCGAGCGCAAGCAGAGACCGGTTCTTGGGGCTCGAGGCGTCGTCCTCGACGTCCCCCGCGCGAGGATCGATGACCGGTTTCATTCGTTGCCAGCGTTCAGCGCGGGCCAAGCTTCGCTCCTTGATCAAGATACCGCAGAATTGGGGAACCGCTGATCCGGGCGCGGCGGTGGTCTGAGCACGCGGAGCTCGACGCGATCGCCATCCGCGCTTTTGAGAATAGCAAGACCGTGCGCGTCAATCGGCAGGGTTCCCTGCTGCGTAGCCCCATCCACGCGTATCCAGGCCCGCAGCGGCGCGGCGTGAAGAGCGTCAAGCTCAACGATATCATCCTCGCATAGTCCAAACGCTTTGATGTCAGCTGGATTGAGCCGGCAGATCCGCCGCCGGCTCACCTTGCCTTGTTCGAACACCGCGGGATCGAGCACGGCGCTTAGCATGATGCGGGAGGCGCGCAGACGTTTGCGGCACTGGCTGGTGGCTAAGCTGTCTACATGGCCTCCTTCGTCCAGCACAACGCCATAAAGCTCACACGCCGCTTTGGGGGAGACATAGCCCTCCCGCACGTCAACGCCCACGCGTTGGGCATCTCGCTCAATCGGGTCGCCGTAGCCACCGCCGCCGGCGGAACGGATCAGCACGACATCGTCTTGCTCAACTTGATAGCCTGCGACCTTTCCCGGCGTATCGAAATCCGCAAGCGCGCCATCGCGGTTGATCCAACACCCGACCGGGAAGCCCGACCGTCCGCCAAGCACACCGAAGGCCGGCAGCACGGCACCATCTGCCAACAGGGAATAACGCGCTCCGGTCGTGAGCACGCGCAAACCGCGCTGCATGGAGAGGCCGCCGCGCATTCTTCCGCCGCCGCCGGAGTCGACGCAAAGGCGCGAGCTCTCCACCAGGAGCGGCATCCTGGTTTCGAGCACTTCGGAAGATTGCACCGTAACCAGATCCCCCCAGTCGATGCTCGCCATGGCGCTCGGTCCGTCATCTTCCTTGAACGCACCATTGCCGCCGGCAGACCATTCGTAGTGCACCCATTCGCGGCCGCTGCGCGGATCGAAACCTCCGATGAGATTGTGGAATGAGGTGCGGCAGAGATCGCCGGCAATTTTCTCCGGCGCGATCTGGGAGAGCGCCCCGACCATGCAGGCAATGACACGTTTGCGAATCTCGCCGTGGGAACCCGCCGGCGCCGGCCGTTGGACGTTCACGATGGTGCCGGGCGGCGTGACCACCTCGATCGGCCGGAAGGAGCCCTGGTTCAACGGCGCCTGCGGATCGAACACCGATTTCACCGTGATGAAAACCCCTGCCGCCGATACAGCCGCGGTCGAGTTGACCGGAAACGGCACCTGGGGCGAGGCGCCTGTGAAATCTGCCGTCAGGCAATCACCGTGCACCTTAAGCGCAATTGGCAAGAGCAGCGGCTCGAATTCACCGCCGATGAATGTTTCGAGATAATCTTCGTAATAATAGGTCCCGTCGGGCAGGGCTTCGATGCATGTGCGCATTCGCGCTTCCGCGCGGTCGAGGTCAAGCCGCACCGCTTCGAGCAGCGTGTCGAGGCCATAACGCGCGCAGATCTCCTGGATCCGCGTTTCCGCCACGCGACAAGCGGACAAGCTCGCCTGGAAATCGCCCAGACGCTCTTCGGGAACGCGCATATTCGCCAGCAGAAGCTCGAGCACGGCTTCGTTCATCCGCCCGCGTTCCAGAATCTTCATGGGCGGAATGCGAATGCCTTCCTGATAGATCTCCGTCGCCTTGCCGGACATGCTGCCGGGCACCATGCCGCCCACATCGGCCCAATGGGCGCGCACCGCCGGAAAAAAGATCAGGCGCCCCGCGCGAAACACCGGCGCGATGATGGTTACGTCGTTGAGATGCGTGCCGCCGGCATAGGGATCATTGGCCAGAATGACATCGCCCGGCGCCAGCGAGGTCGCGAGCTTCTCCATCGCAGAGCGCACGGTCCAAGGGAGCGGCACCACGTGCGAGCCGATATCTTCGGACTGTGCGATCACCTGGCTGTCCGGCGCAAACAGCCCGCAGGAGAAGTCCTTCGCATCGTAGATCGCAACCGAGCTCGCGGTGCGCGAGACCGTGGCCCGCATCTCGCGAACAGTCGAGACCAGTGCGTGGGTGAGGACTTCGAGCGTGATGGGGTCGAGACCCGATGACATTAATTGCTCCGGGACAACACCAGACAGCCCTGGCGATCGAGCTTTGCGATCCAGCCGGGGGGAACCACTGTGGTCGAGCTTGCTTCCTCGACCAAAGCCGGACCCTTGAGCGGCTCCCCGCAGGGAAGCCGGTCACGATCAAACACCTGGACCGCGTATTCCTTGCCGTCGAACATTGCGCGCCGCGCGCCGCGCGCGCAGGCGCAGAGGGAGCGCGCTGCATGCGCAATTCCGGGCAGCTTTGGTTTCTCCGTTATGCCCCACGCGGCGACACGATAGCTCACGATCTCCATCGTTCTGCCGGTCACCGCGCCATAGCGCGCCGCGTAGACATCGCGAAAAGCACGTTCGATCCGCTCCGTGCTCTCGATGTCGAGCGCGACGGGGACTGAGAGCTCGAACGATTGGCCGGCATAGCGCATATCAAGACTGGCGGCGAAGCATCGGCGCTCCGGCGAGAAGCCGCCAGCGGCGAGCTCGGCTTCTCCTTCTTGCACGAGACGTTGCAAAGCTGCACGTACGTTTGCCGCCGAAATGGCCGCCGTTGCGCAAACGCGCGTGTGAACAAAGTCGCGGCGCACATCTGCGACGAGGAGTCCGAGAGCGGAAAAATTGCCCGGCATCGGGGGAACGATAACGGTGTCCATCGCGAGCTCATCGGCGACGGCCGCCGCATGCAGCGGACCGGCGCCCCCGAATGCGAACAGGGCAAACTCGCGCGGATCGATGCCGCGCATGACGGACACTTCCCGCATCGCCCCTGCAAGCGCGACAGCGGCAAGACGCAAGATGCCTTCCCCCATTTGCACAACGCTCAGCCCCAGACCGGCGGCAAGCTTGCCCACAGCGCCGCGCGCCGCCTCGGCATCGAGCACGATCTCTCCGCCGAGCGGCCGATCCACGCCGAGGCGGCCCAAGACCACATCGGCGTCGGTAATGGTTGGCTCCATGCCCCCGCGCTGGTAGCAGGCGGGGCCGGGCACCGCGGCCGCGGAGCGCGGTCCGACAGAAAGGAAGCCGCTGTGATGGACTGCGATGCTGCCGCCGCCGATTGCGATGGAATTGATGTCGATCTGCCGCAACTTGATCGGCAGGCTGCCCACCTGCCCATGCGTCGTCATCGCATATTCGCCGCCGCGCACAAGGCACACATCGGAGGACGTTCCGCCCATATCGCAGGTGATCAGGTCGCGATAATTTGCGCCATCGCCCACGTGGCGGGCCGCGATTACGCCGGCTGCCGGCCCGGACAGCATCGAGAGCACCGGCATCGCTTCGACCCGGGCAGCGGGAAGGGAGCCGCCATTCGATGTCATGATCGAGATCGGCGCCGGGCAGTTCGCCGCGGAAAGCGTGTTGCGCAATTGGCGCAGATAGCGTCGCATGCGAGGCGCCACATAGGCATTCAGCGCGGTCGTTGAAAAGCGCTCGTATTCTCGAAACTCGGGCAGAACTTCCGCCGACATCGTGACGATTGCGCCGGGAAGCTGTTTCGAAATGCGCTCCGCGCAACGGCGCTCGTGATCGGGGTTTGCATAGGCATGCAGAAAGCAGATCGCGACCGCCTCGATGCCGTCGCTTGCAAGCCGCTTGGCGATGGCATCCACCTCGGCGTCGTCGAGGGGCCTTGCCACCGATCCGTCGACGCGCATTCGCTCATGCACCTCGATGCATCGGCTGCGCGGCACAAGCAGATCAGGTGGCCGCGCCTTGATGTCGTACATGGCGGTGCGATTACCGCGCCCCACGACCAGCACATCCTTGTGGCCCGCGGTTACCAGCACCGCGAGCCGCGCGCCGTCGCGCTCAAGCGCAGTGTTGGTGGCAACGGTCGTGCCGTGCACAATGCGCTCCAATGCGCTCGGCTCGGCAGCGAGCTGCGCAATGCCGGCGAGAATGCCTTCCGACTGATCGCGCGGGGTCGAAGGCGTCTTGCCGA
>CATPCO010000015.1 GCA_955652925.1 uncultured Xanthobacteraceae bacterium
ATCTCTTCGAAATCGAAAATGATCTTGCCGAGCGGCGCGAACAGGCACATCAGTGTAACAATACGAAGCGCTGATATGCGATCGCCCGGGTCGCGCCAGACCTTGAGTGCGTGCCTCAACAGACATCTCCCGATGGACTCGCAACTGTCGGGGTTTCAGCGAATTCGTAGATGGCGTGCGACTATGTTTCCCCCAACAAAAGCACTCCGCCGTGCGCCGGAGAAAAGACGTAGCGGCGATTCGTTACGAGAACTTGGCCATCGTCCGCGACCACACCCGCCGCTTCCGGCAGAAAACGGCTCTCCAGCTCACGCGTACACCGCTTGGTTCATCTCGAAAGCTATTCCATCAAGCACTGTCGTGGAATACGGCGGCCCGGTGGGACTGCGGCAGGAACGCGTAAACCTTGCTCCGCTTCCGATCGAGCGCAAAAGTGTGTACGCCTGCCTCCGTTGTCACCACCTCTTTGCACCGCATTGTTGCAACATCGATGACGTCGATCACCCCTGGGTCTCCGACCGCCACGTAAAGGCGGCCAAGCGAGTGGTCCAGAAATATGACATCCGGCGTCCCGCTCAGACCAACATCGCCGGCTACACCGCCGGAGTCCGGGTCGATTGCGAGCAGCACGCCGGCATCGCACGCGCACATCAATCGGCCGGTAGCGGGGTCGAGATCCAATCCGTGCGGTCCCGCGGCCGGAATATCGTACTCCCTCGATATTCTGGTGGGGTCGCGAGCATCAATAGCAATGATGCGCGCCGGGGCAGCAATGTTGACGAAAAAGAGCTCGCGCGACTCGTCGTAGATTGCCCAGCGCGTGCGACCGGGGACTTTAACTTCAGCGATCCGCTCTCGGCGTGCGAGGTCTACGACCGACACCGAGTACGCATCTGGGATGGACGGGTCGCCAACGTTTGCGGCGATCAGAATGCCGCGAGTGGAATCGAACGCCAATCCGTTCGGCTTCACACCAACAGGAATCTTAAAGCTCTCCCGCTCCCTACCTGGCGCAAACACAGACAGGGTGTCCTCGCCCCGATTGGACGTGAAGACGAGTCCGCGCGCCTCCGACACGAGCGCCCCTGCCACCGCCGTCAAGCCCGAGATCGATTCAATGTATCGGTCTCGCGCGGTGTCGATCACGTCCACTGCATCGTTGCTGGTATGGGCGACGTAGAGCCGATCCGTTCCCTGATGGACATCGGCGTGGTCGAACCCGCCCTTGGATCGATTCGGCGGGAGCTCGATATGGCCGAGCAGACGAAGCGCCATCGACGCAGATCCGATCAATCTGCCGCGGTGACAGTATAGCCGTCGAAATAGACGTGGCTGTCGGCCTTCGACCACAGTCCGACGCGGCCTGCGACCGGCTCCGGCAATGCATGTTCCAGATAGAGCGTGCCGTTGAGATAGCCCTCGACCTTATTGCCGGCAACGTGCACCTTGAGATCGTGCCACTGTCGCGTCGGCGTTGGGGTGTTGCGAATCCACTTCACGGAAGATCGCTTGCCCTTCTCGAACTTCCACAGAACGAGATTGTTTTCCAGCGGGTTGGCACGGATTGTGAGGTAATCGCCGTTGGGCTTGAGGTTAAACAGAATTCCTGCGCCCTGGTCGATGCGGCCGGAGATGCCTTCGAAACGCACCGAGATCTCGCCGTCGCGGAAATCCTCGACGTCCTTCGCCACTGTGTACGGGAAATACGCGTAGGCCTGGACCCGATCGAGGAACTCGGCGTAGCGATCCCCGTAAAGCGCGCGCGCCTTGTCGGCGATGCCGACGGCGGTTTGACCTTCCTTCCACTGGCGGCCGTCGACAGCGAGGACCTTTTTGTCGCCTTCCGCTTCGATCCGCCAGATGCCGACCACGCTGAGGAAGGCCTTCGGCTCGGTACCGACAGCATCGCCGGAGAAATCGACCTTGAGCGCTTGTCCGGCATCGGCGCGCAGCAGCAATGCTGCGAGGCCAAGCCCTGCGATGACCGTCGCGATCGTGCATGTGCTGATCTTTATGATGAGCCTCCATCTTGTGCGAGGGACATTGGGATCTGTGGCGGCCGGGACACCCACCACCACGCCAAAACGATTGAGAGCGGGAGCGCGGCGAAGAACCAAGGCAGCGCCATGCGTGCATCCGCGACGAGTGGATAGCCCGGGTACTCCTCGCCAGTGACCGGCGCTGGGATCGGCCGTCCTGCCAGTTCGTAAAGGATCGGCAGCACTTCGCGATGGCTGGTCGATCGGCTCTTGGCGGCGCGGCCCCCATACAAATACTCGACCTCTCCGTAGGACTCCTCCGTCGAGCTGCCAACGATTGTTTGCCCGCCGCTGGCGAGTCGAATGCTCACGCGCGGCATGACCCGCTCGAGCTTTGCGAGGACGTTGCGGCGCAGATCGGCGTAGCGGGGATCCTCGGGTGCGAGATGCACGGTGATTATGAGCGGTTCCCGCAATTTCGCGAGCTCGCGCTGGTCGGCGGGGGGAAACGAGTTGCGTCGGTCTTCCGCAAGGTCTGCCGAGGCGCGGACCTGGGTCGCCACTGCCAGCAGCACCGCAAACCCGACGGCGCAGACGAGTGATCGCAGAAGCTTGCTCCGCACCGGCATTCCCGGATGCAACCAGATGGCAGCCAGGGCGCAGAAGCTCAGGATCGCGGCCGCAATTCCAACCACCAAACCCGCCGACAGCAGTCCCTGCTCGAAGGTTCGCAGCGTCTGCGTCAGCGACAGGCGTGCGATCGTCCCGAGCACGCCGGGCTGTCCGGCAAGCGCGAAATCGAGAACCCAGGAGCTGATCGTGAACGCAAGCGCGATGATCGCGGCGGTCGCGGCACTGTCCGAGATGGCGGCCGAGAACAGCGCAATCGCCCCGACCAGCAGCCCATAGAGCAGATGCCCGCCGAGGAGGTTGATCGTCTCCGGCGCCGCAAGATGTCCGCCGAGCAGCTCCCAGAGCGCCAGCGCGGAGAGGGCAGGAATCAGCGCGACAAGCCAGGCGATCGCCAATGCCGCCATTTTCGCGCCAACTAAACTCGCCGTTCGATACGGCAGCTGCACCAGCAGGCGCAGTGCTCCGGTCTCCTTCTCGCGGCCAAGCACGCGGATGGCGACGAAAGGAAACAGCAGCGTAACCGCGACGTAAAAGGCGCCAAACGTCGGCACCAGCACGCCGTCGAGCGCAGACAGGCCGCTTGCCATGGCCGGCGCATCGCGAGCGGCTGCGCTGGCTTCGCCATAGAGGGCCGTCGCCTGGAAGAAGCTGTAGCCGACCAGCGGACAAAGCAGGATCAGCATCGTCCAGAGTGCACGCCCATTGAAAATCTCGCGCAGCTCTTTGGCGAGCAGGGGCCAAACCGCAACGCGGCGCAATGCGGCTGTCTCAGGTGAGCGCAAGGAACACATCCTCCAGTCCGGCCGTGACTTGGCCGGTCCGCCCCCGCAGCTCATCGAGCGTTCCGGTCCCGCATACGCGCCCGCTCGCAAGCAAGACGAAACGGTCACAGACGCGCTCCGCATCGATCAGCTGGTGAATCGCCAGGACCAGCGTGCGCCCGGCACCCGCTGCCTCGCGCAGCACGTCCATCATCTCGCGGGTCTGCCGCAGGTCGAACCCATCGAAAGGCTCGTCCATGAGCAGCAGCGGATGCGGAGTGAGCAGCGCAAGCGCGAGCATCAGCCGGCGGCAGAAGCCTTTCGACAGCGCAGCGACGCGCTTGCGCAAGACAGGTGACAGGCCGATCAGCCGAACGATGTTGGCCAGCGTCGCCTGCGGCTGGCCGTAGACGGCGGCAAAGAATTCAATGACGCGAATAACATGCTGCTCCTGCCAGGGCCGAACGCCATCCGGGAGGAAGAAGATCCAATCGCGACGGCGGTCGAACGGCAACACGCTGTCGCGCCAGAGGACAGCACCGCTGTCGATCGGAAGAAGCCCGGCAATGGCTTCCAGCAGCGTCGTCTTGCCGGCTCCGTTCGGTCCGATGAGACCGACGATCTCGTTGCTGCGGACGTCGAATGACACGTCTGCCAGGGCCTGTTCATCGCCATAGCGCTTGCTCAGGCCGGCAGCCCGCAGCAGCACGGTCGTGTAGTCA
>CATPCO010000016.1 GCA_955652925.1 uncultured Xanthobacteraceae bacterium
CGCACCGGTGACCTCGGCTTCATGGATGAAAACGGTGAGCTGTTCATCACCGGCCGCAGCAAGGACATGATCATCGTTCGCGGCATGAACTATTACCCGCAGGATATCGAGAACACCGTCTACGACAGCCATCCGGCCTTGCGCCGGCATTGCGGCGCTGCGTTCTCGGTGCTCACCGATAAGAACGAAGAAAAGATCATCCTGGTGCAGGAGGTGGAACGCACGCATTGGCGCGGTCTCGATAGCGAGGACATCGTCGCCTGCATCCGCGAGGCAGTCGCAAACGAACATGAGATCGCCCTCGATGCGATCGTGCTCATTCGCCCGGGCGCCATTCCGAAGACCACGAGCGGAAAGATTCAGCGTAGCCTTGCCCGGCAGATGTGGCTGCAGAATTTGTTCGAGTCCGTCGAGCCCGCATAGATCCAAGCCTGATGGCGTTCAACTCGCTCGCCTACCTTCTGCTGCTGGCGGTAAGCGTCGCGTGGGTAGCAAAGGGTCCCTGGCCCGCGCCGATGCTGATTCTGGCGAGCCTCATCTTTTATGCGGCGGCCGGAGCATTCGACACGACGGTCTTCCTGGCCGCGGTGACGCTCAACTGGCTGATCCAGCTTGCCGTTCCCGCCGACCGCAGGCGAATCCTAGCTGCGGTCGCGGTCAATATCGGGCTGATCGGGTGGTTCAAGTACCGCAATATGGTGCTGGGGGAAACGAGCCTCGGCAGCTATGTGAATACCGCGCTTCCGCTGGGCATTTCATTCTACAGTTTTCAGGCGTTAGCCTACCACATTGATGTCGTGCGCGGCCGCAGCGGCCCGGCGCGCTCGTTTCCGGAGTTTTTCCTTTTCAAAGCGCTGTTCCCGCAACTGGTCGCCGGCCCGATCGTGCGGCCGAAAGAGACGCTGCCGCAGGTGCAGCGGCTGTTCGATGGCAAGCAGCGCCGGCTGCGGCTCCTCGCGTTTGGGCTTGGCCTCATCGTTCTTGGGCTGACGAAAAAGGTGGTGCTCGCTGACAGTCTCGCTCCCGTGGTGGATGACATTTTCCACGCGCAGCCCGAGGGCACCTATTACGCTTGGCTCGGTGCCGTGCTGTTCACCTTTCAGATCTATTTCGATTTCTCCGGTTATTCCGATATCGCCATCGGTTCTGGGTACTTGCTGGGAATTCGGCTGCCGCGGAATTTCGCAACGCCCCTTCTGGCCAGCAACATTGCCGAGTTGTGGCAGCGCTGGCACATCACGCTGACGCGTTTCCTGCGCGACTACGTCTTCGTTCCGCTCGTCGATATGAAGCTCCTCGCGCGCCCCTACCGCATGTTCCAGCACTTCAGCGCAATTGTTTTGACTATGACGTTATGCGGCCTGTGGCACGGCGCGGGGCTAACCTTCGTGCTTTGGGGCGCGTTGCAGGGCGGCGCGATGGTATTTGCGGGCCTGTGGTCACGCCACGTTCGACCTCTGCCGGCTTTGCTCGGGTGGGCCGCCACCTTCACGTTTTTCGCCACCGCGCTCGTTATCTTCCGGTCGCCCAGCCTGGGCTACGCGTTTGACTATCTCGCAACCATGTTCTCGTTTCGCGGCGGCTTGCCTGCCGGCGGGGATGATGCCGCCCCGGTCTGGCAGGTGGCCGCGGGCATTGCGGGATTGTTTGCGCTCGAGGGCATTGAACTCTATTTGCAGCGACCCGCGTTTCTTTACGTCCTGCGCCGACTGGACGGGCTGCTCCTGCGTGGGCTGTTCGTCGGACTGGCTCTGCTGCTGGTCCTGCTTCCGAGCTATAACGTGAACCCGTTCATCTATTTTCGGTTCTAGCAAGCGGCTGTCATTCCGGGGCCCGAGCATAGCGAGGGAACCCGGAATCCATAACCACAGCCCGGGGTTATGGCTCCCGCGTTCGCGGCCTTCGGCCGCGCCCCGGGCTGACACTGCCATATTCGAGGTGATCAGGCCGTGGAGCTTTCATACAATCTCGATGCGGCGTTCACTCAATGGGTCGTGAAAGAAGGACACCTTGGGGAACCGTTTGTTGTGGTCGATGTCGGCGTGCAGCGCGGTGAGCACGCGCGATGGCACCAGCTCGGCGATTATCTCATCGTGCATGGCTTTGACCCGATCCAGGCGGCGGTGGATGAGCTGCGGGAGCGCAACGCGGCAAGGCGAAATCGCCACTACCACTGCATGGCTGCGGGTGCCGCCGATGAAGAGCGCCCCTTCTACTTCAATGCGGCCAACCCGACATCGAGCTCGATGTATCCGCACGGCGACAGCCGGTTCGATACCGTCGCTCGCCAGGAGAGGCGCATGGTGCAGGTTCGCCGCCTCGACACGCTTTACGCCGAAGGTGTGCTCCCGCGCGCGGACTTCCTCAAGGTCGACGTCGAGGGCTTCGAGAAAGACGTGTTTGCGGGCGCCCGCGACCTGCTCGCCGCGGGCGTGCTGGGAGTGGAAACGGAGAGCAATTTCGGCATCAGTCCGACCTACCCGAAAGGGCATTTTGCCACGTTGCATGAACTCCTCTTGCAGCACCGGCTTCTCGTGTTCGACATCGGCTTCAACCGCATACCCCGCGCGAGCTTCCAGCGTGCGCTGGAGCGTTCCGGCCACGTGGCCATCTCGGACGAAGACAGCGTCGGCAAGCCGGCCAAGGTGGATGTCCTGTTTTGCCGCGACCCCATCGATGAGGCGGACCGCCCGGAGAACTACAGGACCCCGCAGGAGACTTTGGACCTCGAAGCATTGCTCAAGCTGATCATCGTGTACGAGCTGCACGGCCTCAACGACATCGCGGTGGATACCGTCGAGCGGTTTGCCGATCGCTTGAAGGGGAGACTCGACATTGAGCTTGCCACGGGGCTATTGGCCGACCCGCATTGCCGGCCGGCCCCGCTGCGCAGGTTCCTCCGCAACGCCCGGCGCTCGCTGCGACGGCGCCTGCGCGCTCTTAAGGGAACTGCCGGTTAGGTTCGTTGGCCCTGCCGCCGCTCAGCTCTCAGCCCCTCTCAGCCAAGTTGCGTTCTGGGCGAGCTACGACCGTTACGCTAGCAGCCGCGCTGTCCGGCGCAGGGACCCGTGGGCGCGCCGAGGCGGATTAGGGAGGTGTTAAACGCGGCGGCCCAGTTCTCCTTGCCAGCGCTCACGGGAGCGGCCTACGAGGCGAATTCTCCGAGCTGGGGACTCGCGGGATGACCGTCACACCACCGCCATATTGGCCGCAAGATTTGCACGGGCGGCTCCCGTGTGTGATTTTTGTCCCCTCATCGCAACCGCGAGCCCCCCCTTAACGGCCGCGGCGCTGTTGCGCCCAACCGCGCGGTCACAAACGAGACATGGCGGACCGTGCTCTCCTATCAGCACCTCGATGCGATCAGAGTGGCCGAGATCGAGAAGATCATTCCCTTGTTGCCCAGGGGTGCGCGCATTCTCGACGTCGGCGGCGGGACCGGCAGGCAGGCGCTAGAGCTCTCGCGGCGCGGGTTCGCGGTGACCGCCGTCGACCTTGCCTCGTCGAATTACGCCGACCGCCGGGTTTTCCCGATCATCGATTATGACGGCGCCACGATCCCGCTCGCCGATGGGAGCGTGGACGTGGTCTTTTCCTCGAACGTGCTCGAGCACGTGCCCGACCTCAGGCGCATGCATGGCGAGATCCGCCGCGTGCTGGCCACGGGCGGCACCTGCATCCATGTGCTGCCCACGCACGCGTGGCGCTTCTGGACGACGCTCGCGGGATATCCTGATGCGGTCGTTGCCCTCGTGGCCGGCGCGCCGGCATTGTTGCCGCGCGCGGCGGGGAACGCGGAGCTGCGCCGCCTCGCCCTTGCCTGGTATCAGACGGCGCGCGCGGTCGGCGGCCGCTGCCTTCCCCGCCGGCACGGCGAGCGCGGCAACGTCGTTTCCGAGCTGTGGCTCTTCCACCCGTCCTGGTGGCGGCGCAACTTTCGGGAGAACGGCTTTGCCATCGTGCGCGACGAGCCGATGGGCATGTTTTGCACCGGGCACATGGTGCTCGGGACGCGGATGCCGATGGCGCCGCGCGAGCGGCTCGCCAAATGGCTCGGAAGCGCCCATCACCTGTTCGTGCTCAAAATCGCCGATCCGAAGCCTCCGCCATCGCCGCCCGCGAGCGGCCGGTAATGCGCAGCCCCGCGGCCGCCGTGGAGGGCAAAAATTCCCGTGATCGAGCCAGCCGTGAATGACGCTCGGTCAAAGTGCTGCGCATTTTCCCGAATTACCGACCGCGTGGCCCCTGAGAAAAATTCCCTCTTAACAACGTTGGTCTTTTTGGATTCGTTCTGCCGATTTTCCCGATTTTCCGTAATTCGTTCTTGCCGGCACCTGTAGTAGCTTGCAACGGGCACGTGTAACCAGCCACCTGTGCCACCCCGTTATGGCCCATAAATTTCCGCCATTTCCAGTTCCAGACCAGGGGGTTCGAGGCGAATGTGCCCCTGCGTGATGATGCGCGTGAGGATGGTTTCACCCTGGGCCCGCGCATGGTGCACGAGGCGGGGCCTTTCCGGGTCGACGATGAGGTAATGCGCGATGCTCGGCTGGCGGAAATAATCACCAAGCTTCGCCGAAAGATCGATGTGGCGGGTCGAAGGCGATAACACTTCGACCACGATCACGGGCTCGGGAACCTCGATTGCGGAGGGCGCAAGCTTTGCCCCGCAATAGACGACCGCATCGGGCTCATAAGCGGTCACATCATCGATGCGCACCGTCATTCCGTCGGGCAGCGCGTAGCAGGCAAGACCTCTCGCGCGAATGGCCGCGAGCAAGGCCGCATGCACGGCCGCCTTTTTCTCGGCAAGGCCCGCGCCTTCCGGCGACATCGCGACGGCAAAGCCATCGCGCAGCTCGTAGCGCCCAGACTGGCCAGCAGCCCAGTCCAGGTATTCATCCACGGTCATTCGCATGTTCGGGAGGGCCGTCATGGGAAGAAAGGTACGTCAGGAAGCCCGAAGGGTCGAGAGGTGCCCCGTCTATATCGCGGGCACGGTCAACGTAACTGTTGACACGCACGCCACCGGCAATTTCGGCAATCCGCCAGACTCCACGGTCCCGCTGGTCAGCGCCTATACGACCACCAAGGTCGCCGATCCGAGCCTTCGCCATCGCCCTCCGCGAGCGGCCGGTAATGCGCAGCCCCGCCGCCGCCGTGGATGCAAAATTCCTGTGATCGAGCCAGGCGTGAATGACGCTCGGCTTGCGCTGCGCGTCTCCCTCGCGATGGATACCGAGTCATAACCTGCTATTTCGGCCCCAATGTCCCAGTATATTTGGTCGCCCTCCTCAGCAAAGGTGATCGCGGTAATTTCAGCAAGGCTGAAATTGCAGCCGCGCTCGGTCAGTGCCCGGCGAACCTCACGAAAAAAGTCTTGCAGCAAAGTGTCGGCATCCTTGAACGCGCAGGTCGTCCGGGTTGGTTTTCTGTACAGTGCCAATGATCGGTCGCCACCGACCGCCGCTTGAATCGCGAGCCGGCAGCGATCGCGCGGTGCGCGTTGTCAAACCCAACGAGGCGTGTTCCATCAGGAGCGTGCAGCGTGCAGGAGTACGATAGGCCAAAAGGCCGCCGCTTGCTCGGCTTACCGCTCGCGCAGGCTGTCATGCTTGTATTTGAGCACCGGTGAAAGCAAGTAGCTCAACACCGTGCGCGAGCCGGTCTTGATCTCCGCCGTCACGGCCATGCCGAGCGAGAGATTGACCATCTTGTCCTCGATCCACATCTGGGTTTGATCGAGCGAAATGCGGGCGGCATAGGACAGCTCCTGGCCCTTCGGCTCGCTCGAACTGTCGGCCGTTTGGGCCTGGCGATCGTTCTGCTTATTGTCCTGCCCTTTGTCACGGGTGATGGCGTCCTGCGAGACGCTGAGCACCTTGCCGTGCAGGAGGCCATAACGGGTGAAATTGAACGTATCGATCTTGATCTCGACGTCCTGGCCTGGACGCACGAAACCGATGTCACGATTGTTCACCATGGCCTCGATCTCGAGATGGCTGCCGAGCGGAACCAGTACCAACAATGCTTGCGCCGGCGTCACGACGCCGCCGACGGTATGGATCGCGAGCTGCTGCACCACGCCATCAACCGGGGCCGTTAGTGTCTGCAATTTTGCTTTCTGCTCAGCCTTGACGACGTCATGCTTGAGGCCAGCAGCCTTGGCTTCGGCCTTCGCCAGCTCGTCGAAAAGCGTGCGGCGAAATTCTGAAATCGTCTGGTTGCGGGTTTCGGCAATC
>CATPCO010000017.1 GCA_955652925.1 uncultured Xanthobacteraceae bacterium
GTAACGTCTGCTCGCCCACGTTGCCGTGCCCCGGCGGCCTGATTTACTACGGGCCCATCGATCGGGTCATCGACAAGCAGATTGCCGCTTTCGGCGAAGTGAGCTTCAGGTTCACGGATACGCTCAAGGCGACCGCGGGCCTGCGCGTGTCGCGCGTGGAGTTCACCGGCTCCACCTTCGAGGGCGGGCCATTCCTGGGCACGCCGAACGCGGCAAGTTGCTTGTCGATCACTCGCTGGACTGGCCCGAAGTAAATGAGCCCGTTGGGACAGGGGAGCAAGGCCGAGCAGACGTTTCCGCCGGTCTCGGCGTTGAGCGTGGCGTCGTAGATGTTCTCGGGGATGTTCTCGTTGAGGTGCGAGTAGAAGATACCGGTGTTCCACACCACTCGCGCTGCGGCGTTCGCGGATGCCAGGCGGATTTCCTGGTAGAAATTTCTCTGGTCATCGCCGAAGGGCGCGAAGCCCGCATCGCCGGGCCGCGGGTAGATGGATGGCAACAGGCCGAGAGACGCGTAGAAAGCGCGCAGAAACTGCGTGTAGGCCGAAATCGAGGGCTGATTGCGATGCAGATAGGACGTGTTCGAGGTGAGCTGCGCAAAGCCGAGGTTCCAGTCGACCTTGACCGCGGCCAGCCAGAACGGATCGGTGCTCGGATTGGTGAGGGCGTTGCCATTGTAGAAAGTGTCAGCGCCCGGGTTGGACAACCCCGCCCAGTAGGCGGCGGTGTCGTTGATATGCAGCCGCTGGTAATAGAACGACGGCGTGATGGCAAGGGTATCGTTCGGCGCCCATTTGAGCGCCGCGCGGAAGGTCGCGGTCTGCTGCCAGTTGGCATCCGACCCGGTCACGCCACTGAACACCGGGGTAGGCAACACCGGATTGGCGGGATTGGGCGTGAGGCTGTAGTTGACCCGATCGACCCAGCCGCCATCGCGGCGGAAAGAAGCGCTGACGCGAAAACCCAGCACGTTGTCGACGATGGGGCCGCCCGCCGCGGCGCCGAGCTCATAGCTCGCATCCCCGCTCTTGGTCGAGGCCACCTCGGCGCGCACGTAGCCCGAGCCGTGGCTGAGTCCGGGTTCGGGTGTGATGAAGCGCACGACACCGCCCTCGGCGCCCGCGCCGAAGAGCGTGCCCTGCGGACCGCGCAGGACTTCCACTCGATCGAGGTCGAAGAGCTGCGGAAAGACG
The DNA here is from genome assembly GCA_955652925.1 of uncultured Xanthobacteraceae bacterium. GTDB lineage: Bacteria > Pseudomonadota > Alphaproteobacteria > Rhizobiales > Xanthobacteraceae > VAZQ01. The sequence continues at coordinate 1,194 of CATPCO010000017.1, forward strand.
TTGACCGCGCCGAAGCCGATGTGCCGGCTCTGCACCGGGGTGTCATCAATATAGATACCGGTGGTCGAGGTGCCGGCCTGCGAATCGATGCCGCGAATGTTGATGTCGGAGTTCTCGTCGTTGTAGTTGGCGGCCGAACCCATGCCGTTGCGCTCGAACACGACGCCGGGGGTGAGGCGGGTCAGGTCGTCGATGCTGCGCAGTCCCTGCGCATCCAGCTTCTCCTGGCTGAACGCGCTCACGCTGATGGGCACGTCCTGAAGACGTTCCTCGCGGCGCGTCGCCGTGACCACGACCTCCTGGAGACCTCCGCCGGCGGCGGCTTCGCTGCCGCTGGTCTGTGCCATGACCGGGATCGCCGCACTGAGTGAGGTGAGGGCTGAGAGTGCCCCGAGAGCGGCCGGGCTCATGCATCGATTCATACAACCCCCGTGCACCTTTGTCTGTTGGTGCCGCAAATGGATCAGTCGGCCGCCGCGAACGGCGCGGCGCCGTACACGACTTTTCCTCCGACCACTGTGAGCAGAACCTTCACATCCGCGACCTGTCGCGCCGGAATCCTGAAAACATTGCGGTCGAGCACGATGAAATCGGCGAGCTTGCCGACTTCCAGCGACCCCAGGTCATGCTCCGCGTGCAGCTCGTACGAGGAGTTGGCGGTTATGGCGCGGATCGCAGCCGGCAGCGTGAGTCCGGTGTCCGAACCCAGCCGGCCGGCGTATTTCGCGCCGGCCGCCGGGTCGTTCTCGCGCGTCACGGCTACCTTGAGAGCAAACCACTCGTTGAGCGGATCGACCGGCCAATCGCTGCCATAGGCGATGCGCGCCCCGGCCGCCGCCAAATAGCCCGCGGGTTCCAGGTATTTGAAGCGCTCCGGTCCCAGATAATCCTGCGCGCCATCGATCGTGTCCGGTGCGGGCTTCTGCCACTGGAAGGACAGCACCGGAATGGCATCCAGCTGCTGGTAACGCGGGAAGTCGGCGGGATTCACGATCTCATCGTGTGCGATGGCCGCGCGAATCGCGCTCCCGGGAAGGACCTTGCGCAGCGCCGCCACGCCATCCAGCGCCTCGTGCACGGCGCGATCACCGTCCGCGTGCATGTGCGGCTCCAACCCTGCCCGCGCGGCCTCGATGAGCAGCCCCTGAAGCACCGCTGCAGGGAAGTACACCTCGGGGCCGCGACTCTTGCCCGGCGCCCAGCGCGGCTGCGCGGCAGTACCCACATTGGCGAAGTAGGGACTCAGCATGGCGCCGGTGCAGGCCGGCGCCGTGATCACGCCGTCCAGGAACATCTTGACGTTGCGTACCGTGATGCCCGGCTGCGCGCGCGCCTCCCCCTGGTCGTATCTGCGGGCGAGCGCCCGGGCGGTGGCGACCGCCTGCTTCGGATCGCGACCCTGCTCGGGCGTGATCAGCACCGCGAAATGCGCGCGCGCCGTCAGCCCACCCTGCCGCTCGGCGCCCGCGAACGCGGCCAGCGTCTGCGGGGTCGCCATGGCATCGAGAAAGGTCGTGACGCCCTGTTTGCGCATCGCATCCAGGGCCGCTGCCGCGGCCTTGAGGTCCTCGGCCGGTGTCGCCTTGGGAATGATGGCGGTTACCTTCTCGAAAGCGGCGTCCTCGAGGATGCCGGAAGGTGCTCCCGAGGGCTCGCGGTCGATCCGTCCGCCCAGGGGATCGGGCGTGCTGGCGGTGATTCCCGCCAGTTGCAGTGCGCGCGTGTTGACGAGTGCGGTATGGACGAATGAAGACATCACAAAAATCGGACGCCGGGTTTTCAGCATGTCCAGCGTCGCGCGCGTGGTCGCAACCCCGTTCGGCAGCATCGCCTCGCGAAACCAGTTGACGACTTCCAGCCACTTGTCGGGCTCCGCTGCCTGCGTCTGATCGAGACAGGCCTGGATGCGCGCTTGCATCTGCGCAACGGTCAGCCGCTCATAGTTGAGATTGCATTTCAGCAGTGCGGTGCCGCCCTGGAGCGGGTGCATGTGACCGTCGACGAGTCCGGGCATCAGCAGATGCTGCTGCACATCGACGACCCGGGTCGCGCTGCCGGCGAGGGCCCTGGCACCGGCGTTGGAGCCTACATACGCAATACGCCCGTCGCGCACCGCCAGGGCTTCGCGAACGCTCTCGCGCGCATCGACCGTATAGACATAAGCGTTAACGTACACCGCGTCGGCGGGCGCGGCGACTGCGGGCGCGGTCCAAACGGTCAGCGCGAGTGCCGGGACCATGGTCGCGAGCGCCGCGACCACGGCAGCTTCGCGCCGCTCAGCGCGTGCCGCCCGCATAGACTTTCGTGCCGCGGAACCAGGTCGCCAGCACGTGGGCGTCGGCGATGGCCTCGGGATGCCCGCCATCGGCCAGCGCCAGAATGTCGCGATCGACCAGGACGAAGTCGGCCGACTTGCCGACTTCGATGGAGCCGGCATCCTGCTGCAGTCCCAGCATGCGTGCGCCGTTGATGGTGTA
>CATPCO010000018.1 GCA_955652925.1 uncultured Xanthobacteraceae bacterium
CCTCGCTGCCAGTCAGCGATCCCAACGAGCAAACCAATCGTGAGGTGATGGCCGCGAACCAGGCGGTCTTGCGACCCGTGTCAGAGGCCGTACACGCCGTGATTCCCGGGCCGGTACACGACCGCTTGCATGATTTCAATTCAAACCTGAAGGAGCCGCGCATCTTCGTAAACGACGTGCTGCAATTGCGTTTGGAGGCAGCTGCACATACGGCGGGCCGCTTTGTCGTGAATTCGACGGTGGGCCTCGGCGGCCTTCTCGATGTCGCTAGCCGCGAGGGCGTTCCGCAGGCGAGCGGGGACTTCGGCCAGACTCTGTTTGTCTGGGGCGTCAGCGAGGGCCCGTACGTGGTGCTTCCCTATCTGGGGCCCTCGACGCTGCGCGATGCAGTCGGCTCTGCGGTCGATATGGTCGCCAACCCGCTAGGCTGGCTGATAGCAACGCAGATAGCCCTTACAACTACGCAAGTAGCCGTAAGCGCCGGCACCACGAGCCTGGATGCGGCGGATCGGCTGGGTCAATTGAAGATGGCGGAGGACGCTTCCATCGATTTCTACAGCTTTATCCGCTCGAGTTATTACCAGACGCGGCGCGCGGAGCTGCGCGCGGCGCTTGGCCTGCCAAACGTCGTCGAGTCTCCGGCTACCGCTGAGCTTGATGACCCGGCTGACGCCGGTCAGTCGGTTGCCGCCGCCCAGTGACGCGTCAACATGACTTCACTCTGGATCAATTCGAAGGGGCAAGGTCTACTGTTTGATCGACCGTTGCAATGAGGGCATGAGCACAGTCGGCCCAGCTTCGCGGACGATATTGAGCCCGCAGTTGTGCTTCGCGCGCGGCCAGGTAACCCGGATCAATGAGCGGCCGTTCGATCTTTGCCAACGCATCGTCGTCATTCGATGGATCGAAATAATCGATAAGGCTGCCAGCCACTTCCGGGATCGACGTGCGGTTGGAGGCTACGCAGAACTTCCCGTGCGCCAGGCTTTCCGCAATCGGCAATCCCCAACCCTCGCAGAAACTCGGAAAGACCGTGAATAAGCAGGAATCATACGCTCGCTGCAATTCTGCATCAGTCAAGCCTCGCAGCAGGATGATCTTACCATCTAGATATTCGCTCGCCTCGAGATCCGCCAGCAAATCGTCGACCAACCAGCCAATCTTCCCGGCAAAAATCAAGCTCGGAACGAGGTCAGCGCCGTGCCGCTGCAACAGTCGTTGCCATACTCTAACAAGCAGCCGATGATTCTTTCTGGCTTCAATGGTGGAAACGAACAACACATACCGTGCAGGCAAGCTTGTCGTTGCTTGATCTTTCGCCGCGGGCCGGTCGGCCAAACCCGACCCCAGCTGCAAAGCCTCGACGCAACGCAATCGCCAGCCCGACTCCGAAGCAAACTCGATAAGAGCAGTCCGCGTATACTTCGAGTTGGTGAACACCACATCCGCAACCGCTATGGCATCTCGAAGCCAATTGCGAAATTGAACAGTGTGACGTGGCTCGACAAGAGATTCATATTGAATCGGAATGAGATCGTGAAGCAGGAGGGAGAATCTTATTCCGTAACGTCGCTTCAGTTCGGCAATATGCTTGATGTAGCCGGGAATACCCCAACCGGCTCCAATCGATACGATCATATCACCACGCTGCATGGACTGCCCAAACCGATTCTGCTGGAGCCATGTTTCGATAAGATCGCGGGCGGCAACCTTGAGGATTGAAAAGAAAAAAACCGGGTGCCGCATGACAACTGGGATAGTTCTGGGAAATTTTTCCCAAAATACTGCCGGCTCCCAAAATGTCTTCCACGGAGCGTTGCTGCCGGGCGGGTTCAAGTATGCGGAACGGATTGCGTCGAAGCCGATCGCGTGGAGTCGTTGGTTGTACACGCTAAGCCGGCAAAACCTCACGCGTCCCGAAGGGCCGTAGAGTGTCTTGGCTGCACGATAAATCTCGAATGAAACCCGCTGTACGCCGCTCGGGTTGCGAAAATGATCAAAGTATCGAAGGAAATCCTCCACTTCGAACCAGATAGCAGGCAGCCGAGTCTTCCGAGCGAAATAGTCTTCCTTTACGGGCTCCTTCACACCGGTCACGGGCGGCAATAAAGCGCTTCTTGCGTTGTCCATCATTGGGATGATTACAAAGCGGAACGCGCGACGTTGCAAATCAAAGTTTCTGGTAGGCTACGTCCCTGCAGTTGATATTTTTACGGAAAATTGACGCTTTGGGTTGCGGCTCGACTGATGCTGCTCAGTCAGCGGCGGTGGCACCGCGACGAATCCAAATCGGCCTCGCTGGAGCAGGATGCATTGGCGTGCGCTCGCGCGCTCCGCCCGAGAAGATAATGCCCTTCCATCCAATGCCAGACAAACAGTCCTGGCAGACCCAAGGCCAGCTCGCGTACCCGTTTCGACAATGAAATCGCCAGTGCCGCGTCGGCTGACAACCCGAACAGCGCCCCGAACAGGACAAAGCTGGCTTCGAGAACCCCCAATGCCCCAGGCACCATGAAGGCTGCCGCGCGAACGCCGGAACCAAGGCTTTCGAGGATAAATGCATCGATGACGCCGAGAGGCTGCCCTAAAGCCTGCATCACCAACCAGACTTCGCCCGCGCTGGCGGTCCATCCGATGAGCTGCAAAACGCTGGCGCGCAGGATGGGGCGCCCGCTTCGGTAAGCTGCGACGACTGCATCATCGATCGCCGATGCGCCGGCTATCCACCCGGACAGCCATTGTTCGGGCAACAGCCGGCGAGTCAGTTTCGCGGAGCCGAGAAACAGGCCGCGATGCTGGAATACGACGAATGCCGTGACTGCCGCAAATAATATGGCTGTACAGATCAACACCGCCCACGCCAGCAGCAGCACACTATGTTCGGTCGAACGCATCAGCAGCAATCCCAGTCCCGCGAGTACGAACATCAATTGGGTCGTTACACCGACGGTGACGTCCACGACCATGCTTGCCGTTGCTTGCGCGCCCGGCACGCCGCGCAAGCGGACAAGGCGCACGCTTGCGATATCGCCACCGATGCCGGCCACCGGCAGCAGCGAGTTGATGGAGTTGCGGATCCAGCGTATCCAGATGATGTTGATGGGATCCGGACGACTTGAAAGCGGCAGCAGCTCGCGCCATGAAAGAGCGCTGAAGCTCAAAGGAACAAGATGGTACACAGTGATGGGGATGAGCCACCATCCGATGATCAGCATGGCGTGAGCTACGTCCGCCGCACCGCTCTCGATGATCAGGAAGACGATCAGCAAACAACCGCAAAGAGCGGTGATGATCAACAAAGCAGGAAGGTGTCCAGCTTTGAGGGTGCGAGGAAATTTGATGGGCATTCGTTACCGTCTATCACCCATTTCTGCCCATTCCAATTGGAAGGGAAGGCTCCCCTTTGTGATTATCGCATTCGGCGGTACACTGTCAGGGTGACTGACCAAGATAGCGTCGCGCAAACAGGCTGTTGTTCGTGCCGCTCTCAACAACACCGAAATCGCGCAGTCTGCGGTCTGGGTTGCCGGCTCATCTGGGGAATCCGGTTGATACGCTGCGAGAGATCAATGGCGCAGTCTTCACTGGCCTTCAGCGGACGGCTTCTCGCAGGCGTTGTCATGCTCGCGGCGGCCGCGCAGGCCTTGGCACAATTGCCCGCGCCGGAGATTGTCTCGCCGCTGGTCGCAACGCCGATCGCGCCACCCCATCCCGTGCTCGGCGCTGATGCCCGCAGGCATCTCGTCTACGAGATCGTGCTGATGGATATCGGGGGGAGCGCAATTACGATCGAGAAGATCCAAGTGCTTGATGCCGACGGCGACGCCGTTCTTGCCACGCTCGAGGGCGAGGTGCTGGCGAAAATTCTTCGTCTGACCGGCACCGGCGCCGGCAAGGTAACCGCATTGCCGGCCGGCGGCTCGGGCGTCCTGTTCATGGATGTTACCTTGGCCGAGGATGCAACGGTCCCGCGCGCCCTGAAGCACCGATTCCAAGTTACCGTAAGCAACCCGGAAGGCAAACCCGGCAACGACCGCGATCCCACGCCGCAGCCACCACAGACGCAATCCTTCATCGGCGTTCCGCTGGACGTTGGCAAGCCGGCGGTCGTGATCGCGCCTCCGCTCAAAGGCCAGCGCTGGGTGGTCGCCGGTGGATGCTGCGACACCATCAC
>CATPCO010000019.1 GCA_955652925.1 uncultured Xanthobacteraceae bacterium
ATTCATAAATGCCTCACCCAGAAAATAGGCCGCAAAACCATAGCCCAAAACCCAGGTAGCGGCAGCAGACGCACTGGCCATGTAGAAACTTCTTTTTGGCATGCAATTCGTACCAGCCAGTGCCGCCGCGATATTTCGCAGGAATGGCAAAAAACGAGCAACAAAAACGAATGCAGCCCCGTATCGAACGAACAGCCATTGGCCAATTCTTATGCGCTCTTGCGTCAATCCAAAACGATGCCCGTGCTTCACCAATAGTGCATGTCCAAATTTGCGCCCCATCCAAAAGCCCATGATCTCGCCGATTATCGCCGCGACAATTCCTGCAGTGATTAAGGAATGAATATTGATGCCCTCGGCTTTTGCAGCGAAGAACGCGGCAGCCATCAAAGCCACCTCCGCAGGCAGAGGCAACCCGACGCTTTCAAGCGCTATGAAAGTCGCTACGATCCAGATCCCATAGCCTGATATGCGTCCAGCCCATCTCAAGCCCTAAATATCCCCACTGCTGGGCTTATCGGAGGATGTTTTAAGCCGCGCTGCGGGCCAAAATACGCCGTTTTTGGTAACCGCGTTCATTATTATTTTCGCGGATGTTGCGACGCGACAACAGGAAAGTCAGTTTTCGGGCATGCGTGTGGTTTCCACTCACCCGATCGTCTCACGGTAGGTCCGCAGCACCTCCGATTCCGACCATATCCCGAGCGAGATGGACCGCCGGTAGGTGCCAGAACCGGACCGTTTCGTTGAACGCCATGAGCACGCCGATGCGGCACGTCGGTTGACCCTTGCGAGCGGCCAAACCAGCCACGGCGCAGCCGCCGCGCCACCAAGCAGCGTGATCACGCGCGCCGCTTCATGTCGAAACATGAGGGATTCACCTCAAGAGTTGACCAATGCACCGCAGCAAAATTTCTTTTCTGTGGAAAGCGCATTTTTGCAACTCACATAGTCGCGAACGCCTGCTGTATGCCGAGCTGGATCATTGGCGGACTTGAACATTCGCAGCACATGGTAGCGGAACGCGCCGACGAATTAAGTTCGAGGTCACCCGTGTCGTTCCCGGACGAGCGGCGTGCCCCTGTCGAGAACCTCTCTCCTATAAAACGGAGAGCTCTCGTCCTCTGCTTGGAAGGTGACGGTACACTCCACAAGCGCTCTGGCGCATGGACATCATCGTGTGCTGCTTCGCATGAAAAACGTATTTCCGGCGTGACCGTTGCGGACCTGAATCGCGATGGCTTATTGACAATTACTGTAACCGACAAACGCGCATCAGCCCGCCTCACCACTCGCGGCACCTGGTTCGCGCGAACAGTTGCTTATGATCTGGCCGCCGCTCGCGCTTAATGATCGGTAAAACCGGTGGCTGAAGGAGTTTCCGTACATCGGCACGCCGCATCAAAAGTGAGATTTTCTCGCTGTGAGTCTTTCAGGTTATGGCCCCCAAGCGGTCATGCAGCGAGGCATGGCCCCGGCACGGCCGCGATTCATCATGCCCGCACGGTGTCAATTAGGGGGGTGCAGCTCTATCTGCATGGCGGAAGCAAGGTCGATAGAGCATCATCTTTTTGCTGCTCCCGCCGGTCAGGCCTCTTCCTGATTCCTCGCCGCATGCTTTTGACCGGATAGCGCCAGAGGCTCTCCATCTTCCCACCGGACTCATTTCAGAAAATCCCTCGCGCACTAGAACTATAGGGGCTGCGATTGAGCTAGCAGGACAGCGAGACCGTTTGAACCCATTCACGAATGACTTCCCCCCGCTCCTCATCGGGTTCTCGTTTCACCGCGCGCCCGGTCCTTCAGCTAAACCATTCTTGCAAACCAAATGTGCACAACTCGATTTGCCGCATTGGTCAAACCGCCCAAAACGATAATATTGCCGATCTTCAGTTGGGAGAAAGACAATGGCACGAGGCACGGTGAAGTGGTTCAATCCAACCAAAGGCTAACGATTTATTCAGCCGGAAGGCGGTGGCGGCAAGGACGTGTTTGTTCATATCTCCGCTGTTGAGCGCGCCGGATTGAGCACGCTCAATGAAGGGCAGCAAATCGAGTATGAGATCGAAGAGAACCGCGGAAAAACATCTGCAGTGAATCTCAAGGTCAAGTGACTTTTGGAGATGCAGATTGCAGATGCGTGGAGGTGGATGAAGAGGCGAAATCTTTAAGGGCACGGTCCTAACCCGAGTGGCTCGCCCAGTGTTATCCAATAAATTGATAATACTTTTTTGGGTGCGGCGAGCTCCTCGCGGTACCCGCATCCTTGGGTGCTGCGGTGCAAGTTCTCGTCGAGAACCCATGTGGGGGGCAAAATCCGACTGAGTTTGCGCCGCCGGGCAAACTAAGTTGGCTCGCGCGATTAGCCGACGCGGGTGATTGGTGATCGCGATCGTCTACCCCTCCGCCGGGTGAATGAGCGCAAGCGGAACTCGGCCATGTTTGTGATAGACTGAGAAATCGGAATCGAGCGTCAGTACGGCGTGCCGCTCATAGATTTTGGCCATCCGCACGATAGACGCATCGGCGAGTGACATCGGCCTGTCCCGATATTTCTTATGCAGCTTGCGCAGGGCGGAGATATGCTGCACCATTTTCGAGAAGCCCGAACGGTGCGTCATGCGCCTTGGAGAAACGCGCGAGCAGATGCATCGTCTCGGCTAGAACCGGCTCACACATAAGAAGCGGCGTGTCCAGCTCCTGGATCCGCTCGGCGACCCAGGGGTGATGCTGTTCCGCTCGGTCGAGAAGAGCGACCAGCGGCCCGGTATCAATGATGGCGGCGCGAATCGTGACCGAAGCCCGTGAGATACTCGGGATTCGAGGCGAGGACCGGAACTCCAGAATCCACCGCTCCGCGTGCAGCCTTCATCAACGCGGCCAGGCCGCCAGCAAAGCAACCGATGGCCCGAACTCATTCGCCCAGTTGCTCCGGGGTTCCTGGGTCTACGATCCATGCCTTCATACTTCACCGGAGTTTTTCCAGCACGAGTTCCCAATGAACGCTCCAACCTAGCCATTGGCGCAAGCCGCTCGGCGACAAGCTCGAATTCCTGCTGGCCGAGAGCTTGAGGGTCGCGCACGAGAGCGGCGGGTTGCGCACCAAGCTCCGTCACCGTCGATGCGACCGTGCAACCGGAGAACATCACCTTCTCCACCGACGCCAAGCTCTTGCACACGGCAATCAAGGGCTCAATCCCTTGGCCAGAAAGCCTGGGCTACGCCTGCGGCGCGAGCGCTATTTGTCTAATGCGGAGCGGAGCGGCCAGGGATCGTACCAGGGATCGCTGGTGGCTGAGGCTGGGCCTTGCGGTACCGGCAAGGACGCAGGCACGACCTCCGCCGTCGGAGCCTGTACAGTGGGAGCAGGTGCTGCGGGCGGAGCTGAAGATACCGCTGAAATCTGGGAGGTCATCGTAACAGCCGGCCTCTTCTTGATCCGTTTTTTCGGAGCAGGTGTCACTGGGAGCACTGGATTTGGCTGAAGCTCTGTATAGACTGGGTTCGGGGCGAGCCGCGGGGCATCAAGTTCGGCCGAGTTATCCAGCCGCACTGAGACGGTCTTCGTCTGGTAGCCGCTGAGCACAAATGTGGCCAAAAGCTCGGAAGCCATTTGGACGCTAAGTTCAGAGGGCATGATAGCTGCCGACGGCTGTGCATAGAAGAACTTTCCGATAGCGGCGCATATGTGCTGCCTAGCACGCAGCACGCATTTACAATATCGGTAATCAGGATGTGATTGTCACAACGAAGCGCGAACACGCGCGACTTAACGGAGGCTATAGATGTATGATTCGCATCGAAGATAAAATGCAATTTCAAGAGCCGAGTGCATCAGCAAATTAGTGTTGGCTTCGAGGCCACAGCGGGGCATGCACATGATCCAGGTGCGGCTCCGGCGGCCGCCGCTCCCTGTTTTCGCGTACCAAGACTCTATGCAGCAGACCAAACACAAATCAGAACAGGGCGATCCGCTTGGGCAACATTCGTCCAAATTTAAAAAGGTCCAGCTTGTGTGATCGAAGATTCGGGCAAACTGTCGTCATCCCTTTTCCCTCGCATGCTTTGCATTTATGTTTGCCGGATCTGCCCGTTCCAAAACATTGTGTGCACCAAGACACTCGTAGCCCCGATCCGCATTTGGGGCATAAATTGCCTTCTTTGGCGACGTTACTCATGCCATCGCTCCCTTTCGGATAGGCATTAGCCCCAAGTCAACGTGAGATGTGTGAGCTGCTTCACACAACGCTGGTATTTCCCTCCCCGGCCAACGCCGAGGCGCGGATTCCGAAAGGTAGCCGCCCCCCATTCCCGGAATGATGCCGCCCGCCATTCCGCGATGATCTCGCCCACCGCCGGCGCGCCCCTCCCGCTGCGGAATGTCGGCAAACTGCGTGGCCAGCGTTGGCCACTATGCCGTTCAAACCTCAGCGCCTCAGCGCCTCAGCTTGAGGGCATAGGCCAATTGACCTATGCTGGTTATCGCCTTGATTTAGCGTCGCTATTTTCGCAGTCGTGTCGCTTCCCTGGGGGGCCGTGGGTTCGGCTAAAAAGCGCATTTTTGTGATGCCCATCACATTTTGGGGTAATGATTCCGTTAGCTTTGGAGGCCTCGTGAGTTAAGGGACCAATCCAATGACCACCCAACCTCAGACAGACAACTTAGCAGATCACCGGCGTTATCACGGTATAAGGGTACTGCTGCACCATGTACTCGATGGACCGCGATCCGACCGCCGGATGATGGCTGCTGCAGTACTTGGCTCGGCCGCGCTGCTCGCGGTAGTCGCTACAATTCGGCTAGTCGCACCATGAGCCCAACCTAGAATAGGCCACCCCAGGCCCACAGACGCTTGGCGTACCCCGGTACTGCCGCGGCGCCGACGCTTGGGTGGCGAAAAGGACGGCAGTAGCGTAAAGGCTGCAACGGCACCGCGGGCTCAACTGCTAGCTTGTAGAGTTTAATCCCAACCCGAAAAGCGCATTTTTGTGATGGCCATCACTTTTTGAAAAGCAATCTACTGTAGCTTTCTTCCTGACGGCTTTCGATAGGTAGGCTTATGAAGACGATTCCGGAGTTGGCAGCGGATTTCCTTGGTTCGTTTCTCGCCTCTCATATGCAAGTGCGTTTTGGCTGCTCGGGTGCCCACCTGACTGAAATAGTTCCCTCGATTGCCCGGCTGGTCCTCGAAAACATTGGAAAAAGCGATGCGCTGTACCACGATGTCGAGCACACAATGTTGGTCACGCTCGCTGGTCACGATATTCTACAAGGGCGCGCCCTTCATTCGCCTGTGTCGGCCGAGGAATACGCACATTTCATCATCGCGTGTCTCGTGCATGACATTGGCTTCGTCCGGGGAATTCTGCAAGGAGACGGCCAGGACGGGTACGTTATCAACCCTACCGGTCGCAAACTCAGTTTGCCCAGGGGTGCATCGGATGCAGCGCTGTTTCGCTATCACGTCGATCGCTCTAAGCTGTTCGTGATGCAGTGTATTAAGCGAATAAAAGGAATCGACGAACAGCGCGTGGCTCGTGCCGTTGAATACACACGGTTTCCCATTAGCCAGGCGGAAGAGGACGATGAACTAAACAGGTTGGTACGAGCTGCGGACTTCGTTGGGCAACTCGGGGATCCAAACTACATCACAAAAGCAAATGCGCTCTATTACGAGTTTGAGGAGGCTGGCCTGAACAGGCAATTCGGATATACTTCCCCCGCAGATATCGTTAGTTTTTATCCCCAGTTCTATTGTAAGACTGTTTATCCGCACATCCAGACTGCCATCGGGTACCTTAACGCTACCCCAAGCGGCCGCCACTGGATCGCAAGTTTGCAGAGCAATGTGTTTCGCGCAGAATCGGAAATCTCGCTCTCTGGGCCGCAAATGAGCGTCCCTGATGACGCGTTTCCAGCGAAAAGCGTGTTAGGAGGTTAGCGGTACTGCCGCTCGAAGGACATTTGGCGTCGCACCGTTGCAGCCGTGTCGTGCAATCGCTGCCTCACAGTGGCAGCTGGAAGCGTGAATATAGCCCCGCGAGTGTTCTCTGGTTCGGGCCGGGCTCTAGGCTCTAAGTAACCGCTCAGGACTGCGGGGGTGACCGTTTGTCTTTGTACTGGGGTAGCATCTCCCGCAGATATTCCATTCCCGCGGCAGTGAAGGCGATCGTCTGCTCGTCGCCGGTTCCGTAGATCCACAGGCAGCCGTCCTCTGGCTCCATCTCGTCGACTACGTCCCACAACAGCTCCTCGTCCTGGCCGAGGATCTCAGCTGCTCGGCTGATCGTAACAGCAGAAGCTGGCGTCGCCATGATGCTCAGGATTGGTCTAGCAACTCAACTCAATTATGTCATCATCGTCTCTGAATAGATTGCATTGGAGTAGCTGGCACGTTCAGGTTCTCAAGGAGCCGGCTAATGATGATTTGGAGGACAGCGTAGCCAAATGCTGGGTTCTGGTAATAAAGCTCTTTCGCTTTGCTTGCGCTTAGCTCATAGACTTCGCAATCTGTGCTACACACGACAGTCGCCATTCTGGTGCGGTTAGAGGCGAAGACGCCGACCTCTCCAATCAAGGAGCCGGGACCAATGATTTTGCCGAGTTCCTGGATCTCCATGCTGCCCCTCATCAGATAAAACATTCGGTCCGCTTGGTCTCCTTTACGGACCAGGATGTCGTTTGCGTTCAAGCTTCTGCGTGACATGAATGGAAGCAGGGTTTTGATTAAGAGGTCGTGATCACCTTGCACAGCCTGCGTTCGTTGAACCAACCGCCAAATCTGGGTTAATCGCATCGCGTTCACGGGCAGCAGGATCAAATGCAGGATTAGTACCGGGTAAATATGCGCACTGGCCCCAAACAAGCAGAAAAGTACATTGCTGATGATCGCGAGCACGCGAAGGGGTATCATCGTGTTCATGCAAAACGTTGCGAGCACGGCGGCGGAAGCGCTCCAACCGGCCACATCGGTCCAAGACATTAACTCCTCCTGGTCATTCGGAAACCCACCCCGGGCGTGATCGTGATTCAGTCCGTACAAGGTCGAGACGCGCCCGGTGCGCCGGTCAGTCGGCTCTCGCCGCGCACGATTGATCTCTCAATAGCGCAGTTGCACTGAGAGTCCGACCATCACCACGGGGAATGTACAGAGTCCATGTTGCGTTGCTGCGAGCGAAGATCATGGAAGATGCGCTCTACCCTGCAGGCGGGTCCGCAACGCGCAGAAGAATTTCGGCGTCCCCAACCCAGAAACTTTGGGCGGCACCGGCTCGAGGTCGACACTGCCCGCGACCAGGTGCGGGCGACGGTGGTCCAGGCGTCGCGGCAGCTCGAAGCCGCCCGCGCCAGCCAGCCCCAGGTGACCGCCGCAGAAGTGGCCTTCAAGGGCGTGCGCCAAGGAGCTCGCGCCGCCTTTGTGAGGTCGGGTTCCATCCGATCTGCATCACCTCACCTTTACGCCGGCGTGAAGAGTTACAGTCGTGAAGCTAAGGATTACGACGCGTGACATATCTGACCGTGGCGCCTTGAGGAGGTTTATTAGTCCTCAGCTTCGCGTTGGAGCTCACCCAAGTTCTCCACGCAGTAGTAGCCTGCGTGGCGGCTGACCAGCGAACGGCTTGTCCAGTCGTGCAGCAGCCGATTTACATTTTCCCGCGCAACCCCGGCCATCGCGGCAAGGTCGGCCTGCGAGACCTTCTGTCGAATCACAATGCGCCCTTCGCCGACCTCTCGCCCGAACTCTTCAGCAAGACGCAACAGCGCACGCGCAAAACGTCCCTTGATTGAGAGAAAGCTTGTAGCAGCCAAGCTGTCGTTCGTGTCACGCAGACGATTCGCAAGCAGCGTCGCGACATAACGGTAAAGCTCGGGCCTCGATTGTCCAAATTTTTCGAATCCGAGACGGCTAACGAAGCTCACGATCGAATTGCGCAGTGCAACGACAGAGGCCGAACGTGGCGCGTAATCGAGCATTGACAACTCTCCGACCACGGAACCAGGCCCGAGTATCGCGAGGATGCGCTCGGCCCCGTCAGGGTCGGCGACACTCGCCTTAAGCAGGCCCTCGTCGACGCGGTAGCATCCGTCACCTTCCTGCCCAGCCGAAAACAGAACCTGATCGGCGGAGAGCTTGATGCGGCGCGCTCCGGCAAACAGCTCATGCCACAACGCTTTGAGCCGCCGGGCACTCTCGATAGCGATAACGGCCCGACTTGCGAAGTTTTTGGCGAGCACCACCCGCTCCTCCTCAAATGGCCGTGGCTCCAGGTAGTAGAGAGCTATCGCGCCGATCACGTCTGCGTCCCTGAGCATTGGGATGCATAGGATACTTCGCGCGCCAACAGCTTCCACGAGCGCGACCATCGGAGGAGCGCGCTCGATATACGCCGGCTCTTGCGCGAGATCGGAAACATGTTGCACCGCCTTGCTCCTGGCCAGGCGAGCAAGCGGAAGGTACGGAAACTGGTTAATTCCAATCAATGGGAGTTGCTTTCGCCACTCCATATAGGCTGGCGGCGCCCCGTGCACGGCGGCGACGCGGAAGGTATCCCCCTCCCGTAGGTGAAGTACGCCAAACCTCGCTTGGCAGATCCGGGTCACATTGGCGAGCAGAGTCTCGAAAGCAGGATCCCACTCGCCAGATGAGGTCGCGATGACCGAGCCAACGGGTGACGTCGCGTTCTGATGTGCGGGTTCCCGTCCAAGCCCGGAGGCGCTTGGGTCGTGTGGTTTGGCCCGCCCCGCCGGAACAGCCGGTGGTCGTACAGGCGAGATGATATCGCGGTGCTTCCGCCCGCGTTCTGGCATTTGCTCTGGTGCTCTTATGGTTGCCAGGGGTCTCTCTTGATGTCAGTAGACCATAAGCGCGTTCCACGCCAGCCCGCCCAAGAAACTCACCGAGCAACCCGAACATCCTCCTCGCTGGAATACGGCAAGGACATGTCCATCCGACAGTTTTTGGCGAGCACCCCGAGCATTCGGCCGATCAAATCGTTGAGATAGGCAGTCTCCTCCGGAGCTGCGATCAGCTGTCGTCTCCTCCGCCCGCGGCCACGGGTAAGCCCGGAAGCCAAAGGCTTATTCAAATTGGCTGCAATCGAGTTCACAATTGGCGGGCCGCCGCGCCGGGGTCGGAAACTCAGCGGCGCCTGCGTGGCGACGACATAGGTGGCCCTGTAGGGACCGAAGAGCCTTTGAGCCTCCAAGCAACCGGACCTGGACGATGGCAAAAGTGATGCGGTCTATCTTGGGTTTCTTATTGCTGGCAGTCTGCAATGAGAGCAGATCCCAGCCTGCAGCTACAGCGCAATCGATGGTCGTTCCAATGAACGCCCAAGCGTGGAACATCCTCTACTCGCCGGGAATGCCGCCGCATCCGACACCACAAATAGGAGGGGGATGGTATGTCGATCTTCCGGCCGCTCCCAACTCGATCCATTATGTCCTCGCCGCAGTCAACATGGCTGCATCCAGTTCCGTCGACGCCAGCATCCTAGTCGCCACGACTGGAACGCCAATATTCGTCTACAATCTTCAACCGGACAATGCCTGCGCCTATCCGGCGCATGTCCGATTTCTGCTGCAGGAGAAAGGTGACGATTTATCTGGAACAAATGGTAAGCAATACTTTCGATGGTGGTCGAACAGTGCAGCGTATCAACTAGCTCCCGGTCCAGCAAACCTGAGCGCACCGCTGACTGATCTTAGTCAATGGACGAGCGTATTTGGCGTAAAGGCAAATGGGAGTGCCGCCGCAAAGGCTGGATTTGAGCAAGCAATCGCAAATTTAGGCAGTGTGGGCTTTTCCTTTGGTGGTGGTTGCTTTTATGGTCACGGTGTTCGTGTGAGCGGTGGAGGCCCCAGGTTTGCTGTTAACGGTTATACA
>CATPCO010000020.1 GCA_955652925.1 uncultured Xanthobacteraceae bacterium
GACCATCCCCGGACATTAGAAGCGGCGCTGACGGGTTACCCTCCGAGCGTGAAGTAGTCACAGACCGGGCAATGGAAGCGTGATATCATCTCGCCATTGCACGGGGTGACCCCAATCGGAGGGGCACATGACAATCTATATCGGACGACGAAAATTCTTAACCGCGCTCAGCGGTGCGGCGGCTGCATGACCGCTCGCCGCGCACGCGCAGCAGCGTTCAAAGGTGGCGCGATTAGGAGTGTTACTGTTCAGCTCTCCTGAGGCTGATCCCCAGATGAAAGCCGTCCATGTTCGTCTGCGCGAGCTGGGTTATGTCGAGGGGCAGAACCTAATCGTGATCTACCGGTACGCCGAAGGTAAGTACGAGCGGTTGCCCGAACTGGCCGCAGAACTCGTAGGCGAAAAGCCGGATTTGGTGCTCGCGTTAGGCGGCGATGTGGCTCCCTATGCCGCGAAAGCGAGCTCGACAACACCCATCGTCTTCGTCAGCAGCGCCGACCCAGTCCAGCTTGGCCTCGCCGCGAGCCTTGCTCGGCCCGCGCGCAACGCGACCGGCGTCACGCTCTTGCTGGACGATACAGCCTCGAAGCGGTTGGAGCTCCTCAAGGAAGTTGTACCGCGAGTGCAGCGCACTGCGTTCCTATGGAATCCCGAACATCCTGACAATGAACTACCAGAAGCCCAGCGTGCCGCCCCAGCTCTCAACATGCAACTGCAGCCTGTGGAGATGCGGGGGTCCAGCGAGCTTGAAAGTGCGTTGCGTACGCTGGGCGATGCTCGACCCGACGCTCTTTACGTTGTCTCATCGCGACATACGGTGTTGAACATTCCTCGGATTGTTGATTTTGCGAAGACAAACCGGCTCCCGTTGGCTGGTGGTTGGGGGGCTTGGGCGCGTGCAGGTGGATACTCGCGGTGAGTTTGGCGGCCTCGGCATTGAAGTCACCATGGAGGAAGGCCTAATCAAGGTCGTAGCACCGATTGATGAAACACCGGCGGCGAAAGCCGGCATCATGTCAAATGACATCATCACGCATCTTGATGAGCAGCCGGTACAGGGGCTCACGCTTGATCAAGCGGTCGAGAAAATGCGCGGGCGCGTGAACACCAAAATCAAGCTGAAGATTATGCGCAAGGGCCAGGACAAGCCAGTCGAGGTATCGATCACCCGCGACCTCATTCGCGTGCGCTCAGTGCGTTCCCGACTAGCTTCTGAGCGGCGAAAAGAGAAATCTTCCCATCTGTCACTTCGGGACGATCGCCATGCTTCCCGGCGAGGAGCGGATTCCGGTGGTAGATTGGACTGATCCAGACCAAAAGCGGCGCATCTTCGTGGAAGCGCCGCCAAAGAAAGAGATCGAAGGCCGCCGGTCCGTTGCGAGCCGTTCAACTGCTGCTCTCCCCTCGTAGGCCTTCCCGAATAGGGAAGATTTTGCATCAGGTCCACATTATTTTCCGTTTCCGCGCGGAGGAGCTCAGTGAGACCACGCTTCGGCCCACACTTCACCCCACTGTGCTTTTCGATCCTCGATCAATCTGAGAAGGAGCTGAGCGCCAGTCGCATATGTCCGTTCTGCGTCAAGCTTCTCTTTCAGGTGTTTTTGCGCGGTAAGGAAGCACAGCGCATTGCACACTTCGTCGGGCAGCGGGTCAGTGAATGTATCGACACGCCTGCAAACCGTGCTGATCGGAATGAGCTCGTCCTCCTCGTTAGTTATGCCCGGCTCGGCGCCCATATAGCTCCAACGGACGTACTCCCGGACGGCTGCGAAAAATGCGTCAGCCAGCTGCGGGGATATTGGTTTGTCCATGGCCGTCATCATTGCCGTCGAAGGCCCCCGCTTCTTGACCTGCGGCCCCGTAAGCGGCGATCCTACGGGAGACGGTGGCGCAATAAGTTGCTCTTGGGCAGCCAGGGTCGGCTTAGTTGATTCAAAGAGGGGCTCGCCCGCTGTGCTGGAAGAGATTGGGCAGGTCTGCTCCTCCCCTTGGTCTGTCGGTGTAGGGAATTCCCCTAGATTTCGGACGAGCTCAATGGGCTCCGCTTCTGGCGCTTGGACCGGTTTAAGTATCGTGTGCTGGGCGTCTTCCAGAGCAACGATGAGCCGCGCCTGTTCCCAATGCGCTTCGGCCCGACCTTCCGGCCGTCCTTCCTCTTCCCAGAGGCGGTGGGCCCGCGCCCGAATACGCTCCTCGATGAGTTGGTCGTTGGCCACCGTTCGCGTCCGAGACCTGAGGCCTAATCTCCTGGGCCCGCGATCGGAACTAAACCACGGCAACGAAGGTAGCACACGCTCTAATTCCCCGGTAATCCGGTAGTCGCGAACCGCCTCGTTTTGCTCCTTCCCTGTGCGGAGTTGCCCACTCGTCGTGTTATGAAGCGATCCGAGATTCACACCAAATTAACGTTGCATTGCCAGGCTGCGCGACCTGCAGCAGCAAGGTCGGGCGCCAGCGAAATGAGGAACGAAGAATACCCGCCAGGCTCTCCATCGCCCATCCGTACCGCGCTGCACGTCCGACCTAATGCCTGGCAC
>CATPCO010000021.1 GCA_955652925.1 uncultured Xanthobacteraceae bacterium
GCCGTAGCCGGCGCTAAGCTCCTCGATGCGCAGCAGCTGTGACATCGGGACCCCCACCCTAACCCTGCCCCGCATGCGGGGGAGGGAAGGGAGGGGGAGAGCGGCGGGCAAATTTTTCTCCGAGATAGGCCTCGATCACGCGCTGGTCTTTTGCGATCTCGCCCGGACTGCCGTCTGCAATCAGCTCGCCGTGATGAAGGACGAGCACGCGCTCGGCCAACGAAAAGATCACCTTCATCACATGCTCGATGATGAGGATCGTGATGCCGCGCCCGGCGATGCTGCGGATGAGCGCCAGCGCGCCGTCGATCTCACTCGAATTGAGGCCGGAATTCACCTCATCGAGCATGAGGAGCTGCGGCCGCATTGCAAGGCTCTTGGCGAGCTCGAGCCGCTTGCGTCCGGCAAGCGTGAGTGCCGAGGCGGGCCGATCGGTGAATGCCGTGAGACCAGTGAAAGCAAGCTGTTCGCGCGCGGCCTCCATCGCCTCGCTCATGCGCGCGTGCGCGCCGCCGAAGAGCGCGCCCGCAGCCACATTTTCAAGCACGCTCATGCGGGGGAAAGGCTGCACGATCTGGAACGTGCGCGCGAGACCGCGGCGCGCCGCCTGGAACGGCCGTTGCCCCGTCACATCCTCTCCCCGAAAGGTAACCTGTCCGCTGGAAACGCGATGCACGCCGGTAATGACATTGATCAGCGTGGTCTTGCCTGCACCGTTGGGTCCGATGACGGCAACGATCTGGCCCTCTTTGAGGGCGAAGCTCACCGTGTTGAGGGCGTGGATGCCTCCGAACTCTTTGCTGACAGCTTGAAGCTGCAGGATGGGTGCGGTCATGCCGGAGCTTTGGATTGGGATGAAGCTCGAAGACGCGCGAGGATCCCGCGCGAGCGCAGCTGGAGCAAACCTCCGGGAAGAAAGAAGATGAGAATAACAATCACGGCGCCGAGGATGGCACGATTGTAGTCGAGAAAATTCGCCCAGAAGAACTCTTCAAGCAGAGAGTACGCGGCAGCACCCACGACCGGGCCAAACACCGTTCCCGCCCCGCCGAGGAGGCACATGACAACGACCTTGATGCTCATGAGAATGGAGAAGGATTCCGTCGGATCGATATAGCCGGTCCATGAAGCATAGGCCGCCCCAACCGTGCCGCAGAACAGTGCCGACAGCGTAAACGCGGCGATCTTGTAGATGGTGGTATTGATGCCTACCATGTCGGCTGCGTCTTCGTTCTGCTCGATGCAACGCAATCCGAATCCGAGCCGGCTGCGGTCGACCGCAAGGGTAACGGCAAAGACGATGAGCATGATGGCCACCATGGCGATGAGGAACGTGCGCGCGACAACGTCCGGGCCGCCAGTCAGGAACGGAACGTTGAGGCCATCGCCGCCGCCGGTGAGGCTTCCCCATGACGAGATGATGAGCCGTATGACTTCCACGATCCCGATCGAGCCAATGGCGAAATAGCCACCGCGCAGCCGCAGGAGGATCGCGCCGAGCGCCGCGGCAAAGCCGCCGGCGACTATTGTCGCGATGAGCCAGGCGGCCACCATCGGTACGCCCGCGCGCTGGGAAAGCGCGCCGGCATAGCAGCCGAGCCCGAAGAAAGCGGCAGTCGCAAAGGAAGGGTAGCCGGTGAAGCCGCCGATGAAGTTCCACGACAGACTCAAGGCGCTGAACATCGCAATGGTGATGGCGATGCGCACGACGTAGTTGCCGCTCCAGAGCGGCGTCGAAAGGAGCGCGAGTGTTGCGATCGCGAACAAAACATAGGGCCAGCGTGACATCACTCGTAGCCCTTGATTCCGGTAAGACCGCCCGGCTTGACGACGAGGAGAAGGAGCATGAGTACAAAGCCGACGGTGAGCGCGTGCTGCGGACCGACCAGTTGCCCGGCGAGGCTTTCCACAATGCCGAGCACGACCCCGCCGACCAGCGCGCCCTGCACGCTGCCGAGCCCGCCGATGACGCAGATGACAAACGCCTTGCCGAGAAAGGTGGAGGTGAGATTGGTCGTAATGGGGTAGACTACGGCGAAGATCACGCCGGCGGCGCCGGCCATCAGCGCACCGATCGCAAAGGTGATAGCATAGATCTGATCGACCCGGATCCCCATCAGCGCCGCCGCATCGCGGTCCATGCGCACCGCCACGATTGCACGTCCGATGCGCGAGCCGCGCAGGACCGCATACAGAATGCCGGTCATGAGGAGCGCGAGGCCCATCGCGAATAGACGGTCGACCGGCATGATGATGCCGCCAAGGTCGACGGTGCCGAAATCCAGAATCACGCGCCGTGGGGTGGCGGTGTAGTAGACGGTCATGAAATTGTAGAGAATGAGATCAAGCCCGAAGGTGAGCGTAAGCGTCGTCAAGACCGGCGCAGCCACGATCGGGTTGATGATCAGGTATTGGATCAGATAGCCGACCCCGAACAGAAGCAGCGCAACCCCGGGCAGAGCAAGCGCGGGATGGATTCCGAAGCTGCGCCAGGCGAAGAAGGTCAAATATCCGCCCAGAATGACGAACGAGCCGTGCAGCATGTTGATGACGTTCAACACGCCCCACACGAGCGAGAAGCCCACGGCCAGGCACGCGTAGAGCGCGCCGAGCACGATTCCGTTTACCACAAGCTGCAGGTAGGCCATGCGCCTTATGGGTTTTGGCTACGGGCGGTGCCGCAGCAGCACATCGCGGTCGCGAAGCTTGTAGGGGCGGGTTTCAAACCCGCCCTTGTGCCACAGGCTCGCTGCGAGAGAATTGCCGTCATCAGCTGCGCAATCGAAGTTCGTACGGCTAAGCTGGGATCAACCTCACACACCGTGAATGCCGAACGAGGGCGGGTTTGAAACCCGCCCCTACAAGAACCCTGCCCTTTCAGGGGGAGGTATGCCGGCTGCACCGCTCAGGCATATCTTGCTGCCCTGCTCGCGGCTAGTTCAGCAGAACCATATCGGCGTTCTTGATGTCGGCGGGATGCAGCACTTTGATCTGCTTTTCCTGGACCTGGATGATGGGCAGGTCGCGCACCTCGTTCATGCCGTTGGCGCTGAATTTCACCGGCCCATAGAACGTGCTGACATTGGTAGCGGCGAGAGCGTCGCGCACCTTGCTTTTGTCGGTCGAGCCGGCGCGCTCGATGGCATCCTTAAGGACCACAACCGCTGCCGCACATGAAGCATGCACGTAATCGGGATCGCTGTGCTCCTTGGCGACGAACTCCTTGTAGAAATCGGCGGTGGTGGGCCACACGCCGATGCCTTTGTAGTTGGTCGCGTGGTGCCACCAGCTGGAGCTCGTCACGCCGTTGGCGAGGTTGCCAAGCCCGTCGGTGTACTCCTTGTAAGCGGGACCCGCGACCATGGTGATGATCGGCGCCTTCACGCCGAGGTCGGCCATCTGCTTGCGGATCAGGATGAGGTCCTGGGTGTAGCCGGTGGCATAAATCCAGTCGGGATTTGTGGCCTTGATGGCCGAGACCGCGGCGGAGTGATCCATGGTGCCGACGGCGTAAAGCTGATCATAGGTGACATCGAGGCCGGCGCTCTTGGCGGCAGCCGATAGGCCCTGGGCCATGGATTTCGGGAACACGTCATCGCGTCCGAGCACCGCGATCCGCTTGAGCCCAGGCATCTTGGTCTTGAAGAACGCGACCATGGCATTGGTCATGCCGCCATTGGGCGAGAGCGTCCCGAACAGATATTTGAACGTCTGATCGAACACCGCTTCTGACGATGAAGCGCAAGCAAGCAGCGGCGTCTGATAGCGCTCGGTCACGGTCGCCACGATCTTGGTGTGTCCCGAGCCGAACGGGGAAAGCGCGAAATCGACCTTGTCGTCGGTGATGAGCTTCTCGGCGAGCTGCGCGGCACGCTGGCCGTCGGACTGATAGTCGTATTTGACGAGCTCGACCTGCATCTTTTTGCCGCCCACGCTGATGCCGCCCGCCGCGTTGACTTTGTCGAGCCACATCTTCCAGACGACGTCCTGCTTCTTGCCTTCGTCGGCAAGCGAGCCGGTAAGCGCAAGCGGCGCGCCGATCTTGATCACGTCGGCCGCATTGGCTGGAAGCGCCAGCGCGCCGAGCGCAACGAAGCTTGCCGCGGCTGCCGCCGCGCGAATGAGCATGTCCCTCGTGAACTGCATGACCCTCTCCGATGTCAGCGAAAGTTGGCATTGCCGTGCTTGACCCCGCAAGTCGGGTATACCCGACTTGCGGCGCTTTGTTGATGTGCGGACCTCGGGCAAGCCCGAGGTCCGATGCAATCCATCTTCTTCGCAAGAAGAGCTTATCAGGAAGAAGATAGGCCCGCGGGTCAAGCCCCATAGCCGCTAACTTAAGCCTCGCCACAAATCTCTCCGTCGTCATGCCCCGCTTTAAGCGGGGCACCCAGTAATCCCTGGGCAGCGGTTTGAGGGTAAAGCCGTGCCAAATGCGACGTTCCGTGCTTACTGGTTCGTCCGCATGCGCGGACGATGACGACCGAGAGGCTGATGATGCGTCTTAAGTTAGCGCCTATGGGGTCAAGCCCGCGGGTGACGGTTCTGCCTACCCCGCCGTCGGCGCGGGTTCGGCGCCGCGCAGCGGGCGCTCGTCAAGGGCGAGCGTCGCGGCAAAAGCGACGGCGAGGCACAAAATAGCGGCAGCGAAGACCAAACCGAAGGCATCGGCTACCTGGCCGGCCGGCAACATCGCACTGCGCGGCATGCCCCGCATGACCGGCGTGCCCGCAAGCACAATCGCACCGAACACCGCGACAATGAACGCCGAGCCAAGCGCGCGGAAAAAGTTCATGGCACCGGTCGCAACTCCGAGCTCGTGCTGTGCAACCGCGTTCTGCACCACCACGACCGTGAACGGAAACATGGGTCCCACTCCCAAACCAGTCAGCGTGATCAGCGCGATCGCGGCGAGCGGGGAAAACGCAGCCGGCGCGAGCGCGAGCGGAACAAGCGCCGCAAGCGACACGCACATCGCGGTGAGCGGCACGCGTTTGTAATGGGTGAAGCGGATCAACAGCCGCCCGCCGAAGATCGACCCGATGGTCGCTCCGCCCTGCAAAGCGGCGATGGTCCAGGCCGAGCCGGTCACCGACAAGCCGAGCGCGGCCTGGGCATAGAGCGGCAGAAAAATGGTGAGCGCGATCACCGAGCCAACGGCAAAGAAGCCTGCAATGGTACCTCCCCGAATGGCGCGATCGCGCAAGACCGAAAGCGGGATGAACGGCTCGAGCGCATTGCTCACGCGCAATACGAACAGGACCCAGAGCGCAGCGGAGACCGCAAACAGGGCCAGCATTTCCGGTGATGTCCAGGCATAACGCCGCCCGCCCCAGGTGAGCGCGAGCATCAGCGGCATGGCCGCGCCCAAGATCACAACGGCGCCGAGCACGTCGAGCTTGTGCGGGCGCTCGTTGCGCGGCAGTCCGCGCAGCACGTTCCAAGCGACGAGAAACGCTACCGCGCAAATCGGCAGGTTGACCCAGAATATCCATGACCAGTGGAAATGCTGGGCGATAAATCCGCCGAGCAGCGGGCCGCCGATGGTCGAGAGGATGAA
>CATPCO010000022.1 GCA_955652925.1 uncultured Xanthobacteraceae bacterium
CACATGCACGATTCGGCTTCGAATATCGCGGACGGTATCTACCATGCGACTCGGGCGTTTGTGCAAGGAGATTTCCAAGACGATGATATTACATCGGTTATCATTAAGGCCGATCGTTTCTTGGGGGACCCAGGAACAGTGAAAATTCCGGACACACATTCTTCCATCAGCAAAAAAACGAAAATCCTCATCGTCGATGATGACCCCAACCTAAGACTAGCTTTGAAAATACGTCTGCGGGCCAACCACTACGACACAGTGCAGGCATCGGATGGCTATTCCGCAATTGCGGTGGCGCAGAAAGAGCAGCCGGATCTAATTATTCTTGATCTCGGCCTGCCCGCCGAGGACGGCCTTGCGGTCTTAGAGCGGTTAAAGGAAAGTGATACTCTGTCGCAGATCCCGGTGATTGTCATGACCGGCCGCGATCCCCAATTCAACGAACAAAAAACGCTGCAAGCAGGGGCAACCGCCTTCTTCCAGAAGCCTACGGACGATAGCGAACTGTTGGATGTGATTCGCGTGACCTTGTCGAATACCTTGCCGGCAGTGGCACTAGCGGCATCACATACGGGAAAGTAGCAACAGCACCCCTTCCCGGTCAAGACCTTCGAGCTTTGCCTTGACATCTGTCCACGTGGGTGGCGATTTCGACTTACGCTTGGCCATACACCTCCTCGATTCTACCCATGCGGGCCAAACACCGGATTGCGGCATTCATCGGCTCGCTATTGCCGATCTTGAAAAATCAGCACCTGTGAGACTGATCCCGAAAACAGATGATCTCCCTTAGCTTTCAAAGCATCAAAACGGACTGGGATGATTTTATCCAAATGCTGAATCGTTCCTTCATCCGATTCCTTGGGATTCTCTTTACGTCGGCGGCATGGCTTATTTCGCCGACAGCGGGCACTGCGAACCAACCTGCGGACGAACACGTGAAGCTGGAGTTGGTTTCAGAACAGGACGCGATGGTGCCAGGGAAAGACCTCTGGTTAGGCTTCCGATTTGATTTGCAGGACGAGTGGCACATTTACTGGATCAATCCTGGTGACTCCGGTGAGGCGCCACGTATCGAGTGGCAATTGCCGGCGGGATTTGAAGCAGGTGCGATTCAGTGGCCATACCCTGAGCGTCTTTCCACACCTCCCTTTGCAGACTACGGATACGAACATCAGGTGTTGCTCATGGCCTCGGTTCGACCGCCCGCACAAGTGAGGGAAGCAGAAACACAGAAAATTGCTGCTAGAGTGCGCTATCTTGTATGCCGCGACATCTGTATTCCTGGGCAGACGCAGCTTGAGTTGTCCCTGAGGGCGAAGAGCAGTGCTGCGGCTTCGCCAGCGGGTGAACTGTTTCGTGCCGCCAAAGCGAGGCTGCCTAGACCCGCACCACCCAGGTGGAAGATCTCGGCGGCCTCTATAGGAGACGAGTTCGTTTTGGATCTAAAAACCGCACAATCGGCCAAAGCGCCCCAATTCTTTCCGCTGCACGCGGAGCAAATCGAAAATGCTGCCCCGCAGGCTGTGACCGCGTTTCCCGGCAGCATTCGTCTGCATCTCAAGAAATCGAAGCACCTGCTGAAATCCATCCCGCGCCTGGAGGGAGTGCTTGTCTTTGCTTCCGGAAAGGCATACCTGGTGGATGTTCCGGTGTTCCAATCACGCAGGAGTGGTCACACGCAAAGGCAATCTCGGTGATGATGCGTTCATCGTGTGTAACCGGCTGTCTGCTTCAATGTCTCATTGATGATCAGTGCCGCTGATCCCACGATTCCCAAAGCAATGGTTACTGCCCACACGACTTTCTCTTTCATGGTCATCGAAGATCCTTTGCCCCGAAATAGGGTAGTAAGCGAAATACCTTCGTGTGCAGGAGCATCTTCTCTGCCTGATCCGCAAAGACGATACTGCATGAGCCGCAGCTTTTCCTTGCTGTACCGCAAGTTCAGCCACTCAACGCTTCGGGAGTTGGTGGATGCGATTTGCAAGTCGCGATCCTCAACAATTTCGGGCCAGATATTGACCGCACAATAAGCCGGTTTCTTTTCTGTTTCGCAGTGTTTAGAACCACCCAATAGCGCGCCGAACGCCGAGAAAGGGGTTCGAAGCGATGCGGAATGGAAAATTGACCCCGCCTTCCGTAATTTGTCGCGTTGCTGAGTGACGGCAAATCGATCAGCCGGGGAGGCCGACATGTTCTGCATCGACTGTGGCAAGCCCAATGAGGACAGCGCAAGATTTTGCGTTGCATGCGGCAAAAGTATCGGCAAGAGCTTTGGGCTTGCCGGGACGGCGATGGCTGAGGTCCACACTCAGGGCAACGGCAGTGTTTTGCAATCCATCAGAAGCCGAATTTCCAGCCTGGCAAGTACCGACACGCTGGATGGCTTCAGCCTGAGCGAATTCTCCTCTGAGGTATTCAAGAAGCGCATCAAAGACGAGATCGAACGGCGCCACGACACTAACGGTGGAAGAGGCATTCTCTGAAACCCTCACCAAGCGCCGGATCGGGGTGAAAAACTCTGGCTACAAATGCAACCAGTGCTCGTTGAGGGCTCCCCACCTACCCTCTATGCAGCCCCTCAGGTCCTTCTAAGGCCTGTATTTTAAAAGGCATGCGCCTTTCCTGAAGTTCGCCCTATTTTGGTCGCGCGTGTACATTCTTCGCAAAAGGGCTAAAAATCAAATTGCCAGGGAAGGGAACGGAGAGCGCCATGCAGTTATGCCCGCCTGAAGGACGCACTCGACGGCTTCTATTCGGGTGCTGCCTGGAGATGCACAATAAAGGTGGCATTCCGCGTGCCTCGCGGGTCGGGGCCGCCGGCAGTCCTTCCAGGCGAGAGCCAGCTCGGGCGCGGAGCCGGGAACCCATGTCAACTGGAGGTGTCACGGTAACGATTAGAGCGGCATCTCCTGTAACATATTGATAAAAAACTGATTGCTTCTGAAGAGAAGGGCACCTGTGCTCCGCAAAAACGTCAGCGGGCATTATGCAGCACAGTTTTCCCATGAATATTCGTGATGCAGACCACACAAAATATC
>CATPCO010000023.1 GCA_955652925.1 uncultured Xanthobacteraceae bacterium
GCGACGGGCGTTGCGGGCTTGGCACCTGCCGGTTGGCCTTGCATTCCTGGCAGCGGCTGCTGCCCTGAGTTGGGCTTGGCCGCTTGACCGGGGCCGCCGGGTTGGGTGCCCGCCGCGCCTGGAGGCTGGTTTTGCAAGCTGACCGCCTTTTTCGCGACGGACGGAGGCAGCGACGGTCCGATGGCAGCCGGAGCGGGCGATGCAGCTGCGCCAGACTGCGCGGGGGCCGCGGCTGCCTGAATCGGCGGCGCAGTGGTGGTGGTCTGGCCGCTCGGGTTCGTAACGGTCACCGTGTTGGTCACATTGTTGACCACGACGGTGTTGTGCACGTTGTTGTAGATCACATTATTGGGCGGTGGCGGCGCCACATAGGCCGGTGGCGCAACCCAAACGGGGACCGGCCGATAGACCGGCATCGGCAGGACAAACAATCCCACCGGAGGCGGCGGCGGCGCCAGGATCACGAACTCCGGCGGCGGCGGCGCTAGGAAGAAGATCGGAGCCGGCGGCGGCGGAGCGAACCCAAAGACCGGGTCGTCGAAAACCAGAAACGGCCGTCTGACGAACACGATCTCTTCGTCCGGCGGCGGGGGCAAGTCGTAAGCCAATAGGGCGAACCGCGGCGGCGGATCGAATGCTGCGCGAAGGAATGCGAGCCGGCGGCGCGCGTCCCAGCAATGGGGCCCTTCGGGATAGCGGCGCAGATACGACCAATAAGCCGCAGGCGTGTCGACCAGGCGCGATCGTCTCCAGGTGATGGCTTCGCGCCGGGCGGCGATCAAGGCGCGCACGCGCCTCGCCATCGGATCATCGGGATAGGCGGCGAGAAACTCGGTGTACCCGTCAATGGTGTCGCGCTCGAGCGCGACGATGTAGGCGTCCGGGGCACCGAGCTCGCGGAATGGCCGCGCGCGGGTTGTGGCGGCTTCCTCCACTGAAACAGCCGGCGGCGGCGCATCGGCTGTCCGCTCGAAGAACACGACCGGGGTCGCCACGTTTGACGCATACCACGGCACCTCGGCGCCGGAGGTCAGATCATTCACACGCAGCCGGGTGCGATCGAACACGCCGTTGAGCGCAAGACCGCCCTCGCGGATCATTTCGGCCAGCGCCTGTGCATAAGGCCCGTACGGCCCTTGCCCTTCCGGCGCCACAGTGCCGGGCGCGGAGTTGAAAGCCACAAGCAGGCCGGGGTCCGGCTCGACCAGTGCAAGCCCGCCCGCAAGCGGCTGACCGGATTGCGCAAACGGACTGGCGCGAGCGGTATCCAGAACGACAATGCTGGCCTTGAGCTTGAGGGCGGCGAGCGGCCGGCTGTAATCGGAAATGCGCAGTGCTTCCGAGGGAACGTCTACGTCGCGTGGAATTTTTGCATCGATCGGAACGAAATAGTTCTCGCCTTCGAGCTGCGCGCCGTAACCGCTGACGTAGACGAAGGCGATGGTATCCGGACCGGAGCTGGTCGCTTTCTCCACGAAATCGCGAAACGCATGCCGCAACGAGTCCTGATCGAGATCGCGGGCGCCAGCGACATCAAAGCCCGCGGCCTGAAGCGTCTGCGCGATCAGGCCGGCATCGTTGGCGGGTGTGTTGAGTGCGCCGGCTTGATATCCGGCGTTTCCAATCACCAGCGCGATGCGCTTTTCAGCCTGCGCCGCGTTGGCCGCCATGAGCAGCGGGGTGAGTGCAAACGCAAGGGCGACCAGGGTGCGAGTGCGTAGCATGATGGCTCCCCTCATCAGTCGAGAAAGGCACGCAGTCATAAGACTACGGTGGCGCTGAATGGCATCTGAATAGAAAGAGCCATGAGTAAGGCGGCCTCAAGACAAGAGGCTTCCGCCATGACAAACTTGCGCCATCATCCCCGCGGAACCGCAGCACGGAACTTTGCAGCTGGCGATGGCCGTCACCCTCACGCCAATTCCCGGCCTTCCCATGGTCACGCCGCGCGACGATCTGGCAGAGCTGCTGATCTCGGCGTGCGAGAAAAACTCGCTTATTCCCGCCGCTGGCGACGTCCTCGTTGTGGCGCAGAAAATCGTCTCCAAAGCGGAAGGCCGCTACGTCGACCTTGCAACGGTGCAGCCATCGCCGCAGGCGCAGGAACTCGCGGCCGCGGTCTGCAAGGATGCGCGGCTGGTCGAAGTGATCCTGCGCGAATCGCGGCGCGTCGTGCGTGCGCGGCCGGGCGTGTTGATCGTCGAGCACCGGCTCGGCTTCATCATGGCCAATGCCGGCGTCGATCGCTCGAATGTCGATCCCGCCGTGGCACGCGAGCCGGTCCTGCTTTTGCCGGTTGACCCCGATCGCTCCGCCGAAATGCTGCTCGCGCGTCTGAGCACGCGCTTTGGCGCGGGGCTGGGCGTGATTATTACCGACAGCTGGGGCCGGCCGTGGCGGCACGGCACAGCGGGCGTCGCGCTCGGCGTGGCGGGCATCCCGGCCCTCATGGATTTGCGCGGCCGGCCCGACCTGTTCGGGCATGAATTGCGCGTCACCCAGACCGCCTTTGCCGACGAGATTGCGTGTGCCGCTTCGCTCCTCATGGGTCAGGCGGACGAGGGAAGGCCCGCCGTGCTGGTGCGGGGGCTGTCCTGGTCGGGCGCACCCAGCCCTGCCGCCGCGCTCATTCGCCCGCAGGAGGAGGATCTGTTCCGGTGAACGGTCCCCGCAACGACCCCCACCCTATCCCTCCCCCGCTTGCGGGGGAGGGTAAGGGAGGGGGCGTGATCGCGCTGTGTGGAGGGATCGGGGGCGCCAAGCTCGCGCTCGGTTTGAGCCGGGTCATCGCGCCGGCCGATCTCACCGTCATCGTCAACACCGCTGACGATTTCGAACACCTCGGACTTGCGGTGTCGCCTGACCTCGATACCGTCATGTATACCCTCGCCGGGCTCGACGACCCGCGGCGGGGTTGGGGCCGGCGCGATGAGACCTGGTCCTTTATGAGCGCGCTCGCCGCGCTTGGCGGCGAAACCTAGTTCCAACTCGGTGATGGCGATCTCGCCACCCATGTGGAGCGGACGCGCCGGCTGCGCCAGGGTGAAAAACTCTCGGCCATCACCGCGGATTTTTGCCGCCGGCTTGATGTTGCGGTTGCGATCCTGCCGATGTCCGACGACAAGGTGCGCACGCGCGTGTGGACCGACATGGGAGTACTCGATTTTCAGGATTATTTTGTGCGGCGGCGGTGTGCGCCGGTGGTGCGCCGGCTGGACTACGAAGGCGCAGCAACGGCACGCCCGCACGATCTTGCGATGGCGGCGTTGCGCGATCCGCGCTTGCGGGCGATTGTGATCTGTCCTTCCAATCCGCTGCTCAGCATCGAGCCCATGCTTGCGCTCCCGCGGCTGCGCGAAGCGGTTGCCGCAAGTCCCGCTCCGGTTATCGGGATCTCTCCGATCATCGCAGGCGACGCGGTGAAGGGTCCGACCGCAAAGATGATGGCGGAGCTCGGCATTCCCGTCACCGCAAGCGCGGTCGCGCGACGCTATTGCGATTTGCTCGACGGCTATGTTGTCGATCGCGCCGATGCTTCTGACGCACAGGAGCTTGACGTTGCGGTCATGATCACGAACACCCTCATGCGCAGCCTTGCGGATCGCGAAGCGCTGGCGCGCGACGTGCTCGGCCATGCCGATATGGTCGCGAAGGCGCCGGCATGAGCGCAGTGCATGTCCCGCACCCCCACCATTCCCTCCCCCGCAGGCGGGGGAGGGATAAAGGGTGGGGGCTTTTGCGAGCAAGGACATGCTCAAGAAGGAGGTAGAGCAGGATGACGATTCGAACAAAAGTCATCCTGCTCTAATGCGCAGGATTTGCGCTGTTGTCCCGGTCAAGCAAACAGACAGCGCCAAGGAGCGGCTTGCGCGCACGCTTACCTCCGCGCGCCGCCAGCAACTGGCGTGCGCGATGCTGGAAGACGTTCTGACAGCGCTCGCTGCGACCGCCGAGCTGGCTGCAATTCTCGTTGTGACGATCGACCCGGCCGCAGCACTCATTGCGGCGCGCTACGGCGCTCGGGTTTCGGCAGCCAGCGCGGCGCAAGGACACAACGCCGCCGTGGCGTACGCGGCGCGCCAGCTTGCCGCCAGGCGATTGGCCATGCTGACCATGCCGGCGGATATCCCGCTCGTGCAGACGCAAGACGTTTGCGAGCTGCTCGGCGCCCACCGCTCGTCAACGCACCCCGGTGGACGCGCGTTCACCATCATCCCCGCGCACGACCAGCGCGGCTCGAATGCCGTTGTGTGCTCGCCGGCCGATGCGGTGCCGCTGCGCTTTGGCGAGGACAGCTTCTTCCCGCATCTTGCTGCCGCGAAGGAAAACGGGATCGAGCCCGTGGTGCTGCGCTTGCCGCGCGTTGCACTCGATATCGACACGCCCGAGGATCTCGCAGCACTGATTGCAGCGGGCCCATCCAACACCCGCACGTTCGAGCTGTTGGCGCGCTGGCGCTTGCGGCAGGCCGCTGCGGGTTAGTCGTGTAGGGTGCGCAAAGGCGCCAAGACGGCTCTCACACGAGCATATGCATCTCGTGGCGCCGTGCGCACGCGGTGCCGCCGAGCTGCTGCGGGAGATAACCCAGCCGCAGGGCGCAGCTCTCGCACGACGTGTTCTCGAAATAGAGGGGCTGCCCGCAATTCTGGCATTCGAACAGTTTCATCGTTGGGCGGGGGAAACGCGCGCGCAGTTCACCGCAACAGTCAAAACTTCACCGGAAGGAAGCGGGTGGTAAACATCACGGCGTCGTCGGGCACCTGCTGCAAGATCCCCATCTCGACCAGCGACTGCCGCAATACCGCAAGCGCCTGCGGATCGAAGGAACCATCGCTGGTGAACATCTTGATCTGCTCGTCATAGACGCGGCTGATCACGGCCTCGCTGAGATTGAGGACTTTTGCGGAAATCGCCACCGACTCCGCCTTGTGGGTTTTCATATA
>CATPCO010000024.1 GCA_955652925.1 uncultured Xanthobacteraceae bacterium
GCGGGGTCATCCCGCCCGACGTCTTCACGGCGCCGCCCGCATTCGCGCCTCCGCGAGTCTACAACTGGACGGGGGTTTATATTGGCGCAAACGCGGGGGGCGGATGGGGCAGCCCGCACTGGGTATCTACCCCCGACGGCGCCAACGGAAACTACCGCCTCTCAGGCGGCCTCCTCGGCGGCACGCTCGGGTACAACCTACAGGCCGGCAACAGTTCTTTTGTTCTGGGTGTGGAAGCCGATCTCGCCTGGTCGAGTATCAAGGGCACGCTCCCGCCAAACATCGTCCCCGGCTTTGATCCGAATACGGGCGTCCCGATCCTGACCCCTATTGCGTGCGTGCCGAATTGCGAGGTCATCAACCCGTGGCTCGCGACCGCGCGCCTGCGGCTCGGCTACTCATTTGACTGGATTCTACCCTATGTGACCGCGGGCGTCGCAGTCGGTCGGCTCGAGGCAAACATTGCCGGCGTTCCAATGGGCCGCCAAAGCTCGAACAATCTCGGCTGGACCGTGGGAGCAGGCGTCGAGATGGTGATCTCCGGACCCTGGACTGCGAAACTCGAGTTCCTCCACGCCGACCTCAACGGGTTCAACTGTGACATGGCTTGCCCGATCACGAGCGCGGTGGCCCACCCCATCGTGAGCTCCGGTGTCTCGATCAATGCCGCGGAGAACATCCTTCGAGTCGGGCTCAACTACAGGATCTGGAACCGCTAGTAGCGAGTCGGGGAGCGGAGAATGAAGAAGCTCATCATCAGGGGCGCCATTTTGGCAGCCTGCGTGGCTAGTCCTGCATCTGCCGCGGACCTGCCGGTCGATTCAACGGAATATGCCGTACGCCCGCCTATCGTCGGGCTCCTGAACTGGACCGGGTTCTACCTCGGCGCGAACCTTGGCTACGCGCGCAGTCCCGGCAGCGCAGACGTCACAGCCTGCGTCATTTTGGTTGCGGCCTGCATCACCAACGGGGTGCCTATCGCCATAGCCAACGGCCTGCCAAATGCCCCCGGAGTGCCGCTGTTCTCGCTCACGGAAAACATGAGCGGCGTGATCGGCGGCGTGCAGGCTGGCGCCAACTGGCAGACCGGCAATGCCGTTTTCGGCATCGAAACCGATTTTCAGGGGACCGGCCAATCAAGTTCGAGCTCTAACGCCGTCCTCGACGTGAATGGGCTCGTCGACCCGAATATGGGTATCATCACGGCCGTCAACAGCGACAAGATCAAATCGTTCGGCACTGTGCGCGGACGTGTCGGCATGGCTTCGGATCGCTGGCTGTTCTATGCGACGGCCGGCTGGGCCTATTTCAATTGGACTTCCAAACTGACCATCAGCGGCTTGGGCACAGCCAATCTTTCCGGTTTTCAGGGCGGCGGTACGGCGGGACTCGGCATCGAGGCCCTCATTACAGGGAACTGGACGGTCAGGGCCGAATATCTTTACCTGCAGTCCACCACCATCTCGAACGCGCCGTTCGCCGTGCGGCCCGACATCACGATGAACACGCGCTTTCGGGAAAACGTTTTTCGCATCGGCGTGAACTACGTCTTCTTTACCGGATCGGTCGGTTGCAGACCTCATGTCTGTTAGTTCGGCGAGCAAGCAAATCATGAGCAGGGCAAGGCCTGTCTGCCTCGCAGTTTTTGCCTTTTTTCTTTGGGTGTCCTGCTGCCATGCGGGCGAGGTAGTCTTTGCACCGCGAGACGGTGTATGGACGCTGTTCGACCGGCACGGGGCAGAATACCTGCCGCCGAAATTTCGAAATCATTGTGCTTTCCACAACGGCCGCTTTTATTGCGCCCATCACTGCGGCTCCACCTATGAGTTTTTTTATTGCTCGAGAATTTCGTACGGCTGCTGCCACATCGCGGATGGCTACTGCGACTACCGGGGCTTCCTGCGCTGCCGGCCATAAGGATGTGCTGGAAGGGGCAAATGTCGGACCGGGTTCTACCCAGTTCTGAGCAGCCGCATAAAAAAGCCCCGGCGCGGATGCCGGGGCAAAGAACGCTATGTGCGCGATCAAAGATTAGGCACAGTCACCGCAACGGACGCTGTGCCCAGGCATGCATGGCAGCCGGAACCACCTGTCCATCCCAGCGGTGCCGCAGGCTCGCGCTCAGCCTCTTGCAAGCCTGCACCACTGCGAGCATCGCAGACAGAAGGATGAAGGCGATCACAACCGCCGCGACACGACCCTGAGAGCGCAGCCAGCGCGCACCAGTGAGTATGACCTGACTGATGTAAGGCACCGCAATGATCACCGCGTCGCGCACGCGAGGAACGACGCGCTTGACGATTGATGCGCAGATGACCTGAGCCAACTTGATCAGCAGAAACAAGGCCGGCAGGAAGCCCGCCATCAACGCACCGGGGAAGACACCCGATGATCCGGGCCGGCCAGGCATGGCAATCCGCGCGAGCTCCGGCGCTGGCACGATGCTGGCCTGCCAAGTCCCCGCATCGCTGCGCAGGATAATGTTTTCGTACGAGCTCAGATTCTCGAGGGGACGGCCACTGACCTCGCCGCTTGCCAAAATAGAAAGCACGGTTCCTTCCGGTGAATTCGCCGCCTCCGCCGGGTCGAACCTGCGCAGGTAAGCGCGGTGAACCAAGGTCCCGTCCGGGCGCAACGTCCCGGAATAGACCGCCACGCCGGCTGCAACATCGGACCCCCCCTGCCCGGGCGCTCCCAAAACGATAGGCTGCGCTCC
>CATPCO010000025.1 GCA_955652925.1 uncultured Xanthobacteraceae bacterium
AGTGCCGTGATCGACTCCCGCGGCATGGTCTCCGCTGCGGGATCGAACATGAAAATATCCACGGTCTTGGTGGCGCTCTGGGTTGCTCTCATGACTCCTCCCACCAGCTGCTACACCGCACTGACGGCCTCCTGCTCCCCGAGATAGGCGCGCTGTACCTCGGCGTTGGCCCGGATCTTCTGCGGTGCACCCGACGCGACCACGCGGCCCTCGACCAGCACGGTAATGCGGTCGGCGAGCGAGAATACCGTTTCCATATCATGCTCGACCAGCAGGATTGTCAGCACGCCTTTGAGCTCATGCAATAGCGCCAGCATGCGCCGGGACTCCTCGGGACCAAGCCCCGCCATGGGCTCGTCGAGGAGCAGCATGCGCGGCTTGG
The DNA here is from genome assembly GCA_955652925.1 of uncultured Xanthobacteraceae bacterium. Classification (GTDB taxonomy): domain Bacteria; phylum Pseudomonadota; class Alphaproteobacteria; order Rhizobiales; family Xanthobacteraceae; genus VAZQ01. The sequence goes on from CATPCO010000025.1 coordinate 383, forward strand.
TGGCGAGCGCCATGGCAAATTCGAGCTGACGATGCTCGCCATGGCTGAGCCTCGAGGCGAGAATTTCCGCGCGCGTCTCGAGGCCGACGCGCGCGAGCGCGGCACGCGCGGGCTCGCGCAATTCCCGCTCGCCGCGGGCGGGACGCCAGAGCCGGAATGAATGACCGGCGTGAGCCTGCACGGCGAGCGCGACGTTGTCGAGCGCGGTGAAATCGGGAAACAGCGAGGTGATCTGGAAGGAGCGCGCGAGCCCGAGCGCGCTGCGGCGATAGGTCGGCAGCACGGTGATGTCGAGGCCCGCAAAGCGGATGCGGCCCTCGTCAGGTGTGATCTCGCCTGCGAGCTGGCCGATAAGCGTGGTCTTGCCGGCGCCGTTGGGACCGATAATGGCATGCAGCTCGCCCTCCGGCACATCGAACTGGACCTTGTCCGAGGCCACGACGCCCTTGAACCGTTTGGACAGTCCCTCGACGTCAAGCAGCGCGTCAGCCACGGCTGATCCTCGCGATTCGGTGCCACTGTGGCTTGCAACTCATTCGCAATCCTGAAAGGTTGCGGGCTCGAAAAGCAAGACGTGTGACCATTTGCCTGTGAGGCTTGCTCTCGCCCTGCTCGTTGCATTCGCGGGCCCCGCGCTCGCGGTCGCGCCATACCCCGAGCATCCCATCACGATGATTGTGCCCTATGCGGCGGGCGGGAGCTCGGATGTGCTCGCTCGCCTTCTTGCCGTGCCGCTGTCGAAATCGCTCGGCCAGCAGATCGTGATTGACAATCGTGCCGGCGCCGGTAGCCGGCTCGGAATCGAGCTTGCCGCCAAGGCTGCGCCCGACGGCTACACGCTTCTTCTTGCCGACATGCCGCACACCATTATTCCGGCGGTCCAGAAGGGCGTGCATTACGATCCTGTGCGCGACTTCACGCCGATCGCGCTTATCGGCACCGCGTCCATGTTCTTTTTCACGCAGCCGGCGGTGAAGGCGGACACGATCGGGGATTTCGTCACCTTGGCGAAGGCCGAACCGGACAGGATCACCATCGCCTCGGGCGGGATCGGCAGTGCCACCCATCTCACCGCCGAGTTGTTTCAGGCCAAAGCGGGGATCAAGCTCGTGCATGTGCCGTTTCGCGGCGCGGGCCCTGCCATCAACGATCTCGTCGCGGGTCATGTGCAGTCCGCCTTCACCACTCTCGCAACAGCGAGCTCCGTTCTCGATCGCCTGCGCCTACTCGCGGTCGCGAGCGAGACGCGGTCGCCCTCCCAGCCGAACGTTGCAACTTTTCGTGAAGCCGGCATCGATCTTGTCGTCGAGCATTGGTGGGGTGTGCTTGCACCCACCGGCGTGCCCGCCGAGATTGCCGCGCGCCTGACGGCAGATCTCAGAGCCATTCTGGACTCGCAGGAGTTCGCTAGCCATCTCATTGCGCTCGGGGTGGCAATATCCCATGCCACGCCCGCGCAGTTCCGAGCGCTGATTGAAAGCGATACGGCGCGCTGGGCTGAGATTGTCAACTCGGTCGGGATCCGCGAGTGAGACGACGAACGACGGACGACAGACGACGGATCAGATGACTGCCGAATCTTATGCGTCGTCCGTCGTCTGTCCTGCCTCGTACAGCTCGCTGTGGTCGGACTTTCAATCACTCTGCTCCTGCGCAGGCCGGCTCGCGGGCTCGGCGAGCGAGGCGCAAGCAATCGCCTTCGCCCGGCAGCGGCTTGCGGCCGTGCCCGATGTACAGGTGCGCGAGGATCATGTGGACTATCCCGGCTGGCGCTGCCGGAACGTGCAACTCACGCATGCGGTAACCGGCGCTGCCCTCCCATGCACGCCGCTCCTTGGCACCGCATCGACCAGCGGTCTCGTTGCCGAAGTGCTTGATCTCGGCTTGGGCCGGCATGACGATTTCAATCGGCATGCGAACGACATTGCCGGCCGCATTGTCATGGTGCGGCACGAATATCCGTTCACGCCGTCGCACGTGCACCGTCGCGTGAAGCTGGCGCTCGCCCAGGAGATGCGGGCGTCTGGGTTTCTGATCGCCTACCCGGAACCCGATGCAGGGCCGGTCTCGGGCTCGAGCGGCCGCAATGGCGGCCCCGGCATTCCGGCACTTGGCATCGCGGCGCAAGCAGCGGACGCGTTGCGCCCGTTGCCCGGTGGCGCCCTTGCGAGCGCGTGTATGCTGGTCGAGAGCGAAGATTTTCCCGCGCGCGCCCCCATGCTGATTGCCGACCTGCCGGGCCAAGGCGATGAATGGGTCGTCGTGAGCGCGCATATCGACGGCCATCCCCATGGTGAGAGTGCGATCGACAACGCAACGGGGGTCGCGGTTGCGCTGGCGCTTGCGCACCTGCTTGCGCCGCATGTAAGCGCATGTCCGCGCGGATTGCGCCTCTGCCTGTTCAGCGCCGAGGAATGGGGTCTCGTCGGCTCGCGGCTATGGCTTGAACGCATGGGCGCGAGCGCCCGGCGCGCGATGGTTCTCAACATTAATCTTGATTCGGTCGCCGGCGCATCAGGATTGACCGCACTGACGTCCGGGTTTGCGGCGCTCGACGCCTGGGTCAAACAGACCCTGAGCCGCGCGGGTCTGCCGATTGCCACTTACTTGCCGCTCATGGCCAATTCAGATCACGCCAATTTTGCCGCGCAGGGAATCCCTGCGCTGCGGCTTATCGCCGGCTTCAACCAACCGCGGAGCAATCTGCGATTCCTGCTCACCGCCGCCGACACTCGCGACAAGGTAGCCCCGGACGACCTCGCTGCGGCGCTGGCGGTCGCAATGACGCTGACGTGGAGCGCACTCAGCGCCAAGAGTGCGAGCGTTTGGACTGCATAGCCCTGATGAGCCCGTCGAAGCCCGTAGCCCGCATTGAGCGCAGCGAAATGCGGGGACTTTCGCCGCGCGGAACGAATCCCGGGTGTCGCTACGCTCCACCCGGGCTACCCGTTTGGCTCCATCCCAATTTTTCGGAAGACCGCAGCGGCAGACTCAGACTTTAAAAAACTCACAAACTCGCCCGCGGCAGCGGGCTCCTTCGCGCCGGCCAGGATA
>CATPCO010000026.1 GCA_955652925.1 uncultured Xanthobacteraceae bacterium
GCGCCAACTACCGGCAGGTGATCGGGGTGGAACCACCGGCACGGCTTGCGCCCGCCGCTCCGGTCGACCGTTTTTCGCCCCCCACCATCGACGGCGCGGTCGTGCGCGGCCGCAGCGAAAACCCCTCCATCACCGCGGCCATGTACAATGTCGACGTCGCTCTCCTTCAGGTAAAGATCGCGGAAGGGGCGCTCTACCCGGTCCTGCAGGCGGTCGGCAACGCCTCGAAGAACTACGGCGCTCCAAATTCGCTTGCTATCCTGGAAAACGTGTCCGCATCGCTGGCCGCGCAACTCACGGTGCCGCTCTATCAGGGCGGCGCCGAGTACGCCGCCATCCGGCAATCCAAGGAAACGCTGGGACAGCGCCGGCTCGACCTCGACACCGCGCGCGATCAGGTCCAGTCCCAGGTCGTCCAGGCTTGGGGCCAGCTCCAGGCGGCCAAGGCGCAAATCAATGCTTCGCAGGCGCAAGTCACGGCAGCCGAGGTTGCACTCAACGGCGTGCGCGAAGAGGCCCGCGTCGGCCAGCGCACCACGCTCGACGTGCTCAACGCGCAGCAGACCCTGGTCAATGCGAGAGTAGCGCTTGTCACGGCCCAGCATGACCGCATCGTCGCCTCCTATACGCTCCTCGCGGCGGTGGGCAGCCTGTCGCCTCAGATCCTCGGGCTTCGCGTGCAAGTCTATGACGCCATGGTCCATTATCAGCAGGTGCGTGATGTCTGGGGCGGCGTGCGCATTCCCGACGGACGGTAAGGGTTTATTATTTGCCTCGTCGGGCCGCCATGCCATACTCTTTCCATCGCGGCGGATAGGTTCGGCATCAGGCGCGTGCGCCGTTGCTGCTTGCGGAGCGGGGAAGGGTAATGACGCAGCCGGCAAAATCTCAAGAGCCCTCGATGGAGGAGATCCTCGCCTCCATTCGCAGGATCATCGCCGACGATCCGGTCAGAACACCGCGCCACGAGACGCCGCGCGGTGAGCCTCTGCGCGGCGAGAAGACGCAGACGAATGACGGGCTCTATCGCGGTCGGCCGCCAGTTTCGGCGCCGCGCGAGGGTCTCTCCAGACCGTTGCCGCCGCGCGATGATGCCTCTCAAAGCTTCCCGCGGCCCTTTTCTTCCGAGCGTGCGGGAGAAGGCAATACGGGCGCTGCGCCGCCTGCTCGTCCGGCTTCGTTCCTTCCAGGTGCAATGCCGCAACCGTCAATCTTATCTTCGCGCGCGGAACAGCCCTCTGCTGCGGCTCCCGAGCCGATGAGCCCGCAGCAAGAGATCGATGCCATGCTGGCCGAGCTCAATTCGCGCACACGCGTCGCCGCACGTGAGCCCGAGCCCGAGGAACCGGCGGCGGACATCCTGGAACTGACAGAGGAAGTGCCGGTTGAAGAGCCGCCGGCCGATCTTGTCTCCTCGCACGCGCAACTTTTTGAGGACGTCAGTGCAGCCGAAGGGACGCCGCCTTCTGCGGCCGCGCTGAACTTTGAGGTGCGAGGAGAGGAGCTCGCGGAAGAGGAAGAGGAGGTCGCGCCCGAGGAAATGCAGCCTCACTCCCACGCGGCCGAGCATGAGGGCGAGCAGCTGCCCGATCCTCGCCAGCCCTTTGCTGCCAGCGGGATGGATGAGGGGCTCATCTCATCCAATACCACGGCGGCCGTCGATTCCGCCTTCAACGCGCTGGCGCAAACTGTTTTGGTGCAGAACGCCCGCACGCTCGAGGATTTGGTTCGCGAGATGCTGCGGCCGATGCTCAAGATCTGGCTCGATGACAATCTGCCGGGTTTGGTCGAGCGGCTCGTTCGCGCCGAAATCGAGCGGGTCTCCCGCGGACGAGGCTGACCTTACAACCTTCCTGAATTGGTTCCGTGCCAGCGGCCGTAACGCCAGGGCAAATACCAGTGGGCGCTGGGCGGCAAGGACTGCGGCACGAAATCAAGTCCTGACGTTCCGAACGGCTGGCATCGGCAGAGCCGGGCGAGGGTCATCCAGCCGCCGGCCCAAAGGCCGAAGCGCGCGATGGCTTCATCGGCGTACATGGAGCACGTGGGCAGGTGGCGGCAGTGGGCTCCGATCACCGGAGAGAGCACGAGCCGATAGGCCGCGATCAGCGCGCGCGAAACGAGCCGCGCCCCATCCGAAATGGCTGCAGCGATGGTCTTCGCCCATTGTGAGAGGGGCATGGAGGTCATTGAGCGGTATATCGCACGGGAGGGCTTGCCGGGCAGCCATGCTGCTCTGCGGCAAAATTAGGCACCTGCTCCATTTTTTGGGGCTAGACCCGAATCTGCACCGCCTTTAAAAGAGGCATGCACAAACTGGGACACACAGGACGTCTCGAACGGACTCATCGAGAAGAGCCCGACAAGGCGTCGTTGATGAGGGTCAGCATGCTCCGATTGCTCTGGGGCGCATTTGCGCTTGCATGTGGAGTTGCGCAGGTCTTTGCCGGCTCGCCGGCGCCCGCCGGCGAGGGGGGAGGCACGCCAATGCGCTTCGAATGGCGCCGCGAGGGACCTGCAGATGCCTGCGGATCCAATTGCCGCGTCTGGGTTTCTGCAATTGGGTACATCACCGCCGACACGCCGCGCGAGTTTGAGGCCTTCGCCAAAGATCCGAATGTCCGCGGGGCCGTGATCGCCCTTGATTCCGATGGCGGCTCGGTGCTGGGCACGCTTGCGCTTGGCCGCATGATACGCAGCCTGGACATGATCACCACGATTGGGCATTCAACGCCGCTCCCGCCCACGCTCAGTGACGGACGGCGGGCCGCGCTCTCTCCTGACGCCAGTTGCGAATCCATGTGTGCGTTCCTCCTGCTTGCGGGCACGCGCCGCTACGTGCCTCCGGAAGCCAAGGTGCTCGTGCATCAAATCTGGTTGGGCAAGAAGCGGCGCCAGGCGCTTGAATCGAGCTATTCCGCCGAGGAGCTCAACGTCGTGCAGCGCGACATCGGCCGGCTGGCACAGTACACCATGGAAATGGGTGGTGGCGCCGATCTCTTGGAAGTCGCATTGCGCATTCCACCATGGGAGCCGCTCTACCGTCTTTCGGGAGAAGAGCTTCACCGCATGCACCTGAGCACGGTTGACATGCTCTTCGAGAAAGCGCCCGCGCGGGCTCAGTCTGTGAACGCCGCCACGGTCGCCACGGTGGGTCGTCCCGGCGACAACTGAGGCCTCTTACCGCGTCCGTTTGCAGCGGTACTGAGCGAACAGCTTCGAATAATCCGCGCGCTTTTTGATCCAGTCCACCGCCGCCGGCGCGTATTGCGAATTCGGACAATGGGCGACGTGCGCCTGTACACGGCCTGCAAACGCCATGATGGTCTCGAGCGTAATGCAATAGGGCGGGCGGTCCTGCGGAGAAGCCACTTCGAGGCGCGGAAGCTCGGATTGAGCCTGGCTTAGAACCGCGGCTTCGGTTGTGCAATCGACCTTGGCTGCCGCTCTTGCGGTCGCGCAGGTCAAACAGGACGCCGCGACAGCGGCGCTCCACCACACGCGATCGGGAAGAGGCAGCCGCCGTGCCACCATACGTTTATGACGCGGCCGCCATTGCGGCCTTGCGTTTGGCCTCAATCTGGTCGATGGCGGCGGCAACAGCATCAAAGGTCAGCATGGTTGAAGCGTGGCGGGCCTTGTAGTCGCGCACCGGTTCGAGAACCGCAATTTCAGCCCATTTGCCAGTGGGTGGCGCACCGTTTTCCTTGAGCATCCGGCGCACCGTTTCACGCAGGCTTCGCAACTCCGCTGCGTTCGATCCGACCACATGGCGCGCCATGACGGAGGAAGAGGCTTGTCCGAGCGCGCAAGCCTTCACCACATGGGAGAAGTCCGTAACCGTGTCTCCTTCCATTTTGAGGTCGACCGTCACCGTCGAGCCGCAGAGCTTGGAATGAGCGGTCGCGGTCGCATCCGGGGAAGCAAGCCGCCCAAGCCGCGGAATGTTTCCGGCCAATTCAAGAATACGGCTGTTGTAGACGTCGTTGATCATGGCACCAATCGCGGCTGCCCTTTGCCGGCTGTGTTTGCACCCTTCTTCACAACCAATATATAGGCGCTGGCGCGTGGGTGCGAGCAGGAAGGGCCTACCCTTTGTCAGATCAGATCAGCGATCCCCAGTCCGGTTCGGGCACGGGTTTCTCCCCTCTCTCCACGCAAGAGCGCGAAGAGGGCGGCAGGCTTTCGCCGAAATTCGATGCCAACGGACTCCTCACTTGCGTGACGACGGATGTTCATTCGGGCGATGTGCTGATGGTGGCGCACATGAATGCCGAGGCCCTGGAAAAAACCATCGCTACCGGTGACGCCTGGTATTTCAGCCGCTCCCGCCGCGCACTCTGGCGCAAGGGCGAATCGTCCGGTCACGTGCAGCGCGTCATTGAGATGCGCATTGATTGCGACCAGGACGCGGTCTGGATCAAGGTGGAGCAGCGAGGGCCGGGCGCGTGCCACACCGGCCGGCGCTCGTGTTTCTATCGCGCCATTCCGCTGGGTAGCGCGGCTGCGGTCACGCTTGAATTCCGCGATGCACAGAAGACTTTCGATCCGAAAGCGGTGTACGACTGACAGGTGTCAGGCGTCAGGTATCAGGTGTCAGGTGTCAGGTATCAGGTGTCAGGGATCAAGAGTCGCGAAATGGGGCGGGTGCTGATCCCTGATTCCTGATCTCTGATTCCTGATATACCTGAAACCTGATCGAGCAGGTGGCGCGCGCGCACAAGATGCGGGCGATCGTACATGACCCCATCC
>CATPCO010000027.1 GCA_955652925.1 uncultured Xanthobacteraceae bacterium
CCTCGCAGAGCATGAACGCATGCTCGATTGGAGCGAGCTCAAGCGGCTCGGCGCGCTCTTCATTCCGGCAGCAATCTACGTCGGGGCGATCCCACTTGTGGGTATGTACGTCGCGTCCGCCGGCTATGTGTTCGGCACCTTCGGCTTGCAGAGCCGCGTATCGCTGGGGCGTTCGTTGCTCGCGGGCGCCATCACCGCGGCTGCGCTTTATCTTGTGTTCGAGCGCATGTTCGAGGTCTCGCTTCCGCGCGGCCTGCTCGGCGAGGCGGCCGGTTTTTAGCTCGGGTCGCGATGAAATCGAATCAGCTCGTAGGGTGGGCAAAGGCGCGCGCAAGATGATTTGCACAGTTGATAGAAGCTCGACCGCGCGCAACGCAGTCAAGCTTGCGCAGACTGCGTACACTTGTCTGCTTTTGCCCACGCGTTGTCCGGTTATGGTGGGCACGGCGCGCGAGAGCGCGCCTTTGCCCACCCTTCCGGGCGGCCTGCTCGGCGAGGCGGCCGGTTTTTAGATCGCAGCCGGTGAACTGGAGGCACAATGGCGTCGCGCCGCACGCGGGGGAGTGATTAGATGGAAAATCTCGAAGCCCTGCTGCACGGCTTCGCCATCGCAGGATCGTTCTATCATATCGCGCTCATGCTCGTCGGCGTGCTGCTCGGCATTCTGGTGGGCGTGCTCCCCGGGCTCGGTGCTCCCAACGGCGTATCGCTACTGCTGCCGCTCACGTTCGGCATGCAGCCGGTATCCGCCATCATCCTCTTGTCGAGCATGTATTGGGGCGCTCTGTTCGGCGGCTCAGTGACCTCGATCCTGTTCAACATCCCGGGCGAGCCGTCGTCGGTCGCAACGACCTTCGACGGCTACCCCATGGCGCGGGACGGGCGCCCTACGACCGCGCTTGCCACCGCTTTCGGATCGGCAGCCTTCGGCGCGCTGGTGGGCGTCGTTCTCATCACCTTGCTCGCCTCCTGGGTTGCGAAGGTAGCGCTCGCATTCGGGCCGCCGGAATATTTCGCGGTTTATTTCCTTGCCTTTGCGAGCTTCGTCGGCATGGGCGGCTCTCCCGCGATCAAGACCGTCGTCTCGCTCGGGATCGGTTTTGCCATTGCCGCCATCGGCATCGACACCGTGTCCGGCAGCGTGCGCCTCACCATGGGAATCGACGAGCTGGTCAAAGGCGTGAGCTTTGTCGTGGCGGTCATGGGCCTGTTCGGGATCGGCGAGCTCATGATCGCAGTTGAAGACGAGCTGCACGTCAAGGCCATCTCGTCGAAAGTGCAATGGGGCGAGGTTGTGCGCACCATCCTTCATCTGCCGCGCCACGGCTGGGCGCTCGTTCGCAGTGCCGCGATCGGATGCTGGATGGGGATTACGCCGGGCGGTCCGACGGCAGCCTCTTTCATGAGTTACGGCATCGCCAAGCGCTTCTCTGCTCGCGGCCGCAATTTCGGCAGCGGCGAGCCCGAGGGGATCATCGCGCCCGAGACCGCCGATCACGCCGCGGGCACGAGCGCGCTCCTGCCGATGCTCTCGCTTGGTATCCCGGGCTCGGCGACCGCGGCCGTCATGATGGGCGGCCTCATGATCTGGGGCCTCAACCCCGGGCCGATGCTTTTCATCGAGCAGAAGGAATTCGTCTGGGGTCTGATCGCATCCATGTACCTCGGCAATATTGTTGCCGTCGTCCTGGTGCTGCTCACGGTCCCGATCTTCGCCGCCCTCATGCGGGTGCCGTTCTTCATCATCGCGCCCATGATCTTCATTGTCTGCGTGGTCGGGGCCTATTCCGTCTCGAACTCCTACCTCGACGTCGTCCTGATGATGGGGTTTGGCGTGCTCGGCTATCTCTTCAAGAAGCTCAATTATCCGCTCGCGCCCCTGGTGCTTGCGATTGTGATCGGCGACAAAGCCGAGGACGCTTTTCGCCAGGCGATGCTGATGTCCCAGGGCTCGCTCGGGATCTTCTTCAGCAACACACTGGTCGCAACCCTCGTCATAGCGGCCATTGTGCTCTTGCTGTTGCCGCTTGCTCTGGGGCTGATCGGGGTGCATCGGCGGCTCGCGCCGATCGATGAATGATCGGGCTGTCGCTTGGAGGCTTTCCGTTTCCGATCTGCACGCCTGCCCACGGCACCGCTTACGATATCGCGGGAAAGGGCATTGCGAATATGGGCGCGACCCGCGCCGCCGTGCAACTCGCCATCGCGATGGCAAAGCGCGTCGAGCGTGCGACATGACCGGGGCGATGAGCTGTGATAGCCTACGTATCACACCACTGTCGTCACCTGCGGGTGACGGAGCCTACAAGGAGCGGGCCGACATGAAGAGCACATCGAGCGCGGCGCGGCGGCTTCCCAATCGAGAGGCGGCTCTGGCGTCCCTCTACAGCGAGATTTCCGCAAAGAACATGTTTCCGTTCTGGGCGACCTCGATCGAGGTTGCCCACGACGAAATCAAGCAGCTGATGGGCACGCAAAAAGCCGCGCCGCACGTGTGGAGCTTCAAGAACGACATCGAGCCAATTCTGTTTCGCGCGGCCGAGCTCGTGAGCATGGACGATTCCGAGCGCCGCTCCCTGATCCTGGTCAATCCCGGCCTTTCGCCGCGGCGCGCGACCGTGAGCACCATGTATACGGCCTATCGGCTCAATGACCCCAAGGAGGTCATGCCGCCGCATCGCCATTCCCCCAATGCGATCCGGTTCGGCTTGACCGGCAAGGGCAATTTCACCGGCGTCGGCGGCGAAGACATCACATTCGGTCCAGGCGACATGGTGCTCACGCCGGTCGACACCTGGCACAACCACGGCAATGTCGCAAACGAGCCCGCGATCAACCTGTCCGTGCTTGATCTCCCGCTGGTCGAGACGCTCAACGCAGTTTATTTCGAGCACGACTATACCGAGATGGCCGGCGGCAAGCCGGTCAAAAAGAAACAGCAGACCGCGACCGTGCCGCCCGACTACTCGGCCCGCGCATACGACCATGGCGGGCTCAAACCACGGTTTGTGCAACATCATCGCGGCGCCGGCTTGTCCTCGCCCATGTATGTCTATCGCTGGGAGCGCATGCGCGAGCTGCTCGATCGCTTCAAGGACTGGGACGGTGACCCGTATGAGGCGCTGTCCATCGAATATGTGGATCCGCTCACCGGCGGACCGGTGTTCAAGACCATGACCTTTTTCGTGCAGATGCTGCGACCCGGCGAGAAAACGCGCCCGCTGCGCCAGACAGCAAGCCTCCTGGTCGCGCCGTTCGAGGGCAAGGGACATTCCATCATCGATGGCCGGCGCTTCGACTGGGAGAAATTCGATAATCTCGCGGTGCCCGGCGGCTCGTGGTTCGAGCACGTCAATGGCGATGACATTCAGCCCGCAATCCTCTTCGTGGCGAGCGACGAGCCCGCCTTGAAATGCTTCCACCTGTTCAAGAAGTGGGGGCGCGACCCTGCCGGCGATGTCGTGAAGCTGGTTTAGCTTTGGTGCCCCGGGCGCAGTGCAGCACGCAGCGCCTCTTCGGCGCGAAGTGGTGCGCTGCAGAACCGGGGCCGCCAAAAGAGATTCCTTGCTGGCGGTCCCGGCTCAGCGGTGCACCGCTCCGCAAGAGCTGCGCGCTGCACCGCAGCCGGGACACGAGGGCTTAATGGCGAGCCGATCGAACACCGCGTTAGTGGCGCATTTCGACTGCCCTGGCGGCGGGCAGGTCTGGGTCGAGGGCAAGACGCTCTATATCGGCCACATGAAATGGCCGAGCGGCACGACCATTGTCGACGTCTCCGATGCACGCCATCCGCGCCGACTTGCGACCGTCGACATCCCCGAGGGCTGGCACTCCCATAAGGTGCGCGCGTCGAACGGCATCATGATCGTGAACCATGAGAAGCTCGGCTCCGGCGGAGCGGCCGAGTTCGGCGGGGGTCTCGGCATCTACGACGTTTCACGGCCGGGCGAGCCCAAGCCGATCAGCAAATGGCGCACGGCCGGGAGCGGCGTCCACCGCTTCGATTTCGATGGCCGCTACGCCTACATCTCGCCGACCGCCGAAGGCTATGTCGGCAATATCATGATGATCCTCGATCTCGCCGATCCGGCGCGTCCCACCGAGGTGGGCCGCTGGTGGATCAAAGGTCAATGGCAGGCGGGAGGTGAAAAATATCCATGGGGAAACTGGCCTGCCCCACGCTGCCATCATCCCCTGCGCATGGGGGAACGCCTTTACGTGAGCTACTGGCAGCACGGATTTTATATTCTCGACGTTTCCGACATGTCGCGACCGAAGGAGGTCGCCCACGTGAGCACCAATCCGGTGTTCGCGCACCCCACTCACACATGCCTGCCTATTCCCAAGCCGCTCAAAGCACGCAACATCATGGTGGTCGCGGACGAGGATGTCGCAAAGCTACGTCCGGCCGCTCCGTCGTTTGCATGGATCTACGACATCAGCGTGGAGCTATTGCCGGTTCCGATCGCAACCTTCCAGGTGGCGGGTCTCGACATCGATGGCCGCCCACAACCGCCCATGAGCGGCTGTCATCAGCCCTCGGAGCGTCTCAACGGGACGGTCATTCCGTTTGCGTGGTTTGCGCAGGGCCTGCGGCTGGTCAGCATCGCCGATCCATTCGCCCCGAAAGAGGTCGGCCACTTCCTTCCTGACCCCGCCGAGGGCGAGCAGCGTCCCTCCTCCAACGATGTGACCATTGACGAGCGCGGGTTGATCTATCTCGTCGACCGCGTGCGCGGCGTGGACATCCTTGAGACGACGGCGTGGGAGTGAAGCGAGCGAATAGCGAATAGTTGATCGCTCGCGCCGGCAGTTTTTTTCCCTATTCGCTGCGCGCCATTCGATATTCGGCGACGCCATGTTGCCCGGCGGCCACCCTGGCGCGAATTTTTTCTGCAAAATGCAGATTCCTTTTCGCGCTGCCCGAGCCTCGAGCATGTATGCCCGACACCGGATCGTCCTTGCGATCCTGATTCTGCTGGCCTTATCAGCGTTGCCGGCTTATGCCCAGGACGAGCAGCAGCCGGGGCGCACGGGGCATGCCGTCAATGACGAGATCCAGGTGTACACTGGCGAAATCGCCAAGGTCGGCCAGTGGACACTCCAGTTTCATAACAATTATGCCATCAACGGCCGCAAGGAGCCCGATTTCGAGGGTGGAATAATCCCCAATCGTGCTCTCAACGGCACTCCGGAGCTCGCCTACGGAATCACGCCGTGGTGGGAAATGGGGCTTTACGCCCCATACGCGGTCGACCGCAACGGGCAGTTCCTTTCCAATGCTGCCAAAATTCGCCAGCTGTTCGTAACGCCCGACGCTTCCAAACGGTCATTCTTTTATGGCGTGAATTTCGAGTTCAGTTACGCCATGCCGCGGTTCTCCGAAACGCGCTGGAATCTCGAGATCAGGCCCATTATCGGTTTCCGCAGAGGCGATTATGAGTTCATCATCAATCCGATCGTGGACGTCGGATTCGGCGAGAACGGCGGCGCCACATTGTCACCCGCGGCAAGGTTTGCGCGCAAGTTCGGTGAGAACCTGGCGCTGGGGGTCGAGTACTACACCGGTCTCGGGCCGATCCAGGACATCGTTCCCTTCAACGAGCAGCAGCACAACATCTATGCCGTGGTTGATTTTAAAATCGGCCGCTGGGATGTGAATGCCGGGATCGGCTACGGGCTCACCGGCGGCTCGGATCGCGTGATGGCCAAGATGATCCTCGGCACCGACCTCAATGCGGGGGTAGCGGGCAAATCCGACGATGCGCCCAAGATGATGCGCCGGCCAAGCTCTTCAACGAGCGGCGGCCTGCCGCGTTCGGCCGCGAGCCTGAGCGAGAGCCTGCTGGCGAGCGGCTTTTGATTCGATCGTGCAGGCAGCGCAGACAAGTCTACGCGGTCTGCGCAAGCTTGACTGCAACGCGTGCAATCATTTCTCCTCGCAGAAGAACACGTGGAGCGCGGGCCTTTGCCCTTTAGAGACCTGCTTGGATCGGCAGATTGTCCAGGTGAGCGTTGGCATGAGCCTCTGCGAAGGAGTAGCTGATTGCAACCCTTGGTTTGGGTGCGGTCTCGACCCCGTAGGCTTGCCAGACCAAGAGGGTATTTGCGCCGAGCCACAGCGCACTCATGATGGTAGCGGCCTTGAACATGCTTTTTCGGGGCCGAGGATCCGTGTTCATGCTTGCTCTCCCTCATCGCCGGCAGATGCGCACCGGCACCTCGGAGAGCATGGTTAGAGAATTACGGTCCGGCCGTATGTGATGGAGATCACAGTCCGGTCGATTGTCCGGGGTGGGACCATCAGATCCGTTGGGTTGCTTGCGCCTGGCGTTTTGTCCACAATCGTGCGGGACACGGCCGGGAAGATCAGATTAAGCGCAAGAATGATCGAAAAAGCTCCAATTACGCTCAATATCAATGGCCAGGACTACACCGTAAGCGTGGAACCGCGGCGCACCCTCGTCGACGTCATCCGCGACGACTGCGGGCAGACCGGCACGCATATCGGATGCGAGCACGGCATCTGCGGCGCCTGTACGATCATTGTCGAAGGTGAGGCGGTGCGTTCGTGCCTGATGTTTGCGATCCAAGCCGACGGCAAGCGTATCCGTACCGTCGAGGGACTTGCCGATGGCGACAAGCTTCACCCGTTGCAGACGGCGTTCATGGCGCATCACGCCCTGCAATGCGGCTTCTGCACGCCCGGCTTCCTGATGCTGGCCGTCAACGCCCTGGAGACCAATCCCAACATCACCGACGAGGAGATCCTGGAAGTTCTCTCGTCCAATCTCTGCCGCTGCACGGGCTATCAGAACATCATCAAGGCGGTGCGCAGCACTGCGCACGAGATGCGGCGCGCTCCCGCATCCTGAACTTTCCTCTCGACAACATGACGCTGCACGCGAAGGGCAACGGCGGCTGGGTGGGCCGCTCCATCCGCCGGCTCGAAGATCCCGCGCTCGTGACCGGTCAGGGGCGCTTCACCGCCGACCTGCCCGCGGCCAAGTGGGTGCGCTTCGTGCGCAGCACGGTCGCGTCCGGCCGGATCGTGCGCATCGTGGCGCCACCGGGTGCCACGATCCTGACGGCGGCGGATGTTGCCGCGGTCAAGCCGATCCGGCCGATGTTGCACAAGTTCAATTACGTGCCGATCAGCCAACCGGCCCTGGCGAGCGATGTCGTGCGCTTTGTCGGCGAGCCGGTGGCGGCCGTTGTCGCCGACACGCGAGAGGAAGCCGAGGATGTCGGTGACCTCATCGAGATCGAGCTTGAAGAAACAACAGCGGTTGTGGATGCACGGCAAGCTCTCGCTCCCGGCGCGCCGCGCGTGCATGCGCAGGCGAAAGGAAACGTCATCGTCGAAGGCACATACAGAAGCCCGGCCTTCGACGCGGTCATGGCGAGCGCGCACCGGCGCATCGAAATCGACATTTGCTCACGCCGGCAGAGTGCTTTGCCGATCGAGCCGCGCGCGGCGCACGCCGCCTGGGATCGCGCGAGCGGGCGCGTGACGCTTACCTGCACCACGCAGATGCCGCATGCCATGCGGACCATCATCGCCGATCTGATCGGTATGCGGGAAGCGGATCTGCGCGTGATCGCGCCCGATGTCGGCGGCGGCTTCGGACAAAAAATGTCGCTTTGCCCCGAATACCTGATCGTCACTTGGCTCGCGCGGCAGCTCAAGACATCAGTGGCCTGGACGGAAGACCGGCGCGAGAATCTGATCGCATGCTTTCACAGCCGCGATCAGCACATTTTGCTCGCAGGCGGATTTGACGTCGATGCAAGGCTTATTGCGCTTGCGGCGGACATTGCCAGCAATATCGGGGCCTATTCCTGCTATCCCACCACCTGCGGCGTCGAGCCGCTGATGGCCATGGTGGAAATGCCAGGGCCCTACGATGTGCGCGAATACGCCTGCATCGCCCGCGGCGTTGCGACCAACACCTGTCCCATGGCGCCCTATCGCGGCGTCTCGCGGCCGGTGATCACATTTGCCATTGAGCGGCTGATGGACAAGGCGGCGGCGGCGCTTGCCATCGACCCGGTCGAGATCCGCCGCCGCAACCTCGTGAAGTCGTTTCCGTACACCACGGCGGCCGGTCTCGTGCTCGATCCGGCGAGCTATGTGGAAACGATGGACGCGGCCGTCAAAGCCGGCGATCTTTCGTCATTCCGCGCCCGGCAAAGCAAAGCGCGGGCGCAAGGCCGTTATCACGGTCTCGGCGTGGCCACGTTTGCGGAGCGCACGGGCTACGGCACGCCTGCCTTTGCCGCGCGCGGCATGGAGATCACGCCCGGCTGGGAAACGGTCGACATCGCGATGGATCCATCCGGGTCGATCGAGGCGCGCATCGGCGCATCGCCCCACGGCCAGGGGCTGCGAACCACGCTCGCGCAGATCATTGCCGACGAGCTTGGGACATCGCCGGATCGCGTGAACATCGTGCACGGCGATACCGATCGCACGCCCTACGGCTGGGGCACTTTCGCCAGCCGCTCCCTCGTCATTGCCGGTGGCGCAACCCTGCTCGCCGCGCAAAAAGTGGGGTCGAAACTGCGGACCATGGCCGGCGTTCTGCTCGAAGCCTCGGCCGATGATATCGTTCTTGCGGGCGATGCCGCTCGCGTCGCCGGAACCGATCGCGTCATCGCGCTCGATGAGCTTGCGCGCGCCGCTTATCATCAGATCCATCGCTTCAAGGGCGAGGTCACCCCCGGCATCGCTGAGACTGCAACCTATGATCCCCCCGGCACGTTTTCGAACGCCTGCCACATCGCGATGGTCGAGGTCGATATCGAGACCGGTCACGTCTTTGTTGAAAAATTTCTTGTGGCCGAGGATGCGGGCCGGCTGATCAATCCCATGATCGCTGACGGACAGATTCATGGCGGGGTCGCCCAGGGCATTGCCAATGCACTCCTGGAAGAAATCGTCTACGATGATGCCGGAAATATTCTCACCGCAAATCTTGCCGATTACCTTGCGCCAACCGCTGGCGAGATTCCTGCAATCGAAATCCATCATCTGCACTCACTGGCAGAGGGATCCGTCACCAAGGCGAAAGGTCTGGGGGAAGGCGGCACCATTGGCGCGCCCGCCGCGATCCTCAACGCCATCAATGACGCGCTCTCTCCCTTCGGCGTAGCCATCAATGAGCTTCCCGCCACTCCGAGAAAAATCCGCGCCGCCCTGCAAGCGGCGGGAGTGAAATGAGCTTCATCGGCCGCTCGGTTGCGCGGCTTGAAGATCGTGTCCTGGTCACGGGCACCGGCCGTTTTGCGGCTGATGTCGCCTTCGCACACATGCTCCATATGCGCGTCGTTCGCTCGACCCAAGCGCATGGCCGCATGCTCGCAATCGATACCAGTGCGGCGAAAGCCATGGCGGGCGTCGCGGCGGTATGGACCCATGCGGATGTTGCGGACATCCCACCCATCGACTTCCGGCTGACCCGTATCGAAGGTTTGACGCCTTACCGGCAGCCCATTCTGGCGCGCGAGGCGGTCCGTTATGTCGGCGAGCCGGTCGCCGCCGTGTTTGCGAACGACGCGTATGTGGCCGAGGACGCGGCCGATCTGGTCGCGGTCGAGATCGAAGAATTGCCCGCGCTGCTTGATGCGAGCGCACCACCCGGCGAGTTCGAGCCGGGCCGTTCGAGCGAGCCTGCAACTTTGGAAAAATCCTACGGTGATGTGGAGGCCGCGTTTCGCGATGCCGATGCCATCGTGGAGGTTGACGTCGCAATTGGGCGGCACTCGGCCGTTCCCCTGGAAACGCGCGGCGCCATCGCACGCTACGATGCGGCGCGCGACGTACTGGAACTGCACGGCGCAGCCAAGGTGCCGCACTGGAACAGGGACAGCATCGCGCGGATGATCGCTCGCGATCCTGCAACCGTGCAGCTGTACGAGGGCCATGTCGGCGGCGGCTTTGGGGTGCGTGGCGAGCTCTATCCCGAGGACGTATTGGTCTCACTCGCCACGCTACGGCTGCGCCGCCCGGTGAAATGGATCGAGGACAGGCGCGAGCATCTTATCGCGGCCAATCACTCGCGCCAGCAGCGCCACAGGATCCGGGCCGCCGTCGATAGCGCTGCTCGCGTTCTGGCAATTGACGACGAGTTCTTTCACGACCAGGGCGGCTATGTGCGCACACACGCGGTAACGGTGCCCGATCTGACCGCCGCCATGTTGCCGGGGCCCTACCGTTTGCCGGCCTATCGGGCGCGCGGCCATTTCCGGCTGACCAACAAGACGCCGGGGGGTACGTATCGCGCACCGGGCCGGTTCGAGAGCACGTTTGCGCGCGAGCGATTGCTCGATGCGGTGGCAGCGCGGCTGCGCATCGATCCCGTCGAGGTCCGCCGGCGCAATTTCATCGGCCGTGAGGAGATGCCCTATGCCCGGCCATTCGCAACCCTCGACACCCCGGTCGTGCTCGATTCCGGTGACTATGAGGGGCTGCTCGACAAGGCGCTGGGCGCGGCCAAATGGGACGCGCTTAAGAGCGAGCTCGACCGGCGCGGCGCAGGCGGCGAATGCGTCGGGGCGGGCATTGCGTTCTTTGTCGAGAAGAGCGGGCTCGGCCCATTCGATACGGTGCACATTGCGATCGACGGCACGGGCCTTGCGGAGGTCGTCACCGGCGCAGCATCGCTCGGCCAGGGCCTCGAAACAGTCATCGCCCAAATCTGCGCCGATACGCTCGGAACCGACTACCGGCGGGTGCGAGTCGTGCATGGCCGCACCGATCGGATTTCATTTGGGATGGGCGCGTTTGCCTCCCGGGCCACCGTCATGACCGGGGA
Organism: uncultured Xanthobacteraceae bacterium; assembly: GCA_955652925.1. Taxonomy (GTDB): domain Bacteria; phylum Pseudomonadota; class Alphaproteobacteria; order Rhizobiales; family Xanthobacteraceae; genus VAZQ01. The sequence continues at coordinate 10,818 of CATPCO010000027.1, forward strand.
GGCTACCCGTCTTGCGGCGCTCGAGGTCCGGGCGAAGGCGCTCGAACTCGCAGCTGAGCTCATGCAGCAGCCATTGGATGGACTGACGGTCAGCGAAGGCCAGGTCCGGCGCAAGGACATTGGCGCCGCCGGGCCGTCCATGAGCCTCGGAGAAATTGCCAAGGCCTTGGAGCCTGCATCAAAACTGCGCGGCTCACGCCAGCCCGGTCTCGCGGCGGAAGGGTGGTTCTACAGCGATCACATGACCTATCCCTATGGCGTGCATATCGCGGTGGCCAAAGTCGATGCCGAAACCGGCGGCGTGACCATTGAGCGATATTTCATTGCCTACGATATCGGGCGAGCGATCAATCCCATGCTGGTCGAAGGTCAGCTCGCAGGCGGCATGGCACAGGGTGTCGGCGGCGCCCTGTTCGAGGAATTTCTTTACGATGATCGCGGCGAGCCGTTGTCCGTCAATTTCGCCGATTATCTGATGCCAACCGCGCGCGAGATTCCGGCACTCGACGTGTTGATCGCCGAAGAGGCGCCGAGCCC
>CATPCO010000028.1 GCA_955652925.1 uncultured Xanthobacteraceae bacterium
CCTTTACCTCGCGGTTGCCGACCTTGACCTCGTTTATTGCGAACGCCGGCCGGTCATGGGTGAGCCCCGCTCGTGCGATGAGCTCGTAGGCAGCGGACAGATTTCGCAGCATGGCGGTATCGGAGCGGCCCAACCATTGGCCGCCAACCAGTTCGAGCGCCTTGCCGGCCCAGGCGCGAACCGGGACCATGATGTCGGAATGAGCCTGGTAGGCTTGGTAGAGCATTTGCCCCAAAACCCCAGCGCGTTGGGCGTAGCCGGTAGCCCGCATGAGCGCAGCCGCCTTCGCGGATGCTTCGGCGGCCTTGCTCGAATTGGCCCGTCGAAGCTTTAGCGGAGACGGGCGAAATGCGGGACCGCCCCGGATTTCGCTTCGCTCATGCGGGCTACGGGCTCATGCGGGCTACAGACCTTCACCCGTGCACTGCAAAAGATTAGTGCATTTTATATTGCGGTGCGAGATAATTCGTTTCGAACAGCGAAAAGCGGCCCATTCGATGGGGAAATCCATGGCCACCCTCACGATTGCCAGCAAGAATTATGGCTCATGGTCATTGCGCGGCTGGTTGCTCTGCAAGATGGCCGGGCTCGAATTCGAGGAGGAGCAGGTCAAAAGCGACGACCCCGCGACGCGCGCCGAGCTTCTCCTGCTCTCGCCATCATTCCTGGTGCCCTGCCTCACCGACAACGGGGTCAAGGTCTGGGACACGCTGGCGATTGCCGAATATCTCAACGAAGTGCGGCCGAACGCCAAGCTCCTGCCGGAGAATCGCGCGGCTCGCGCTCATTGCCGTGCCATCTGTGGAGAGATGCATTCCGGCTTCATCAATTTGCGATCGGCGCTGCCGATGAATCTGAAAGCGCATTATCCGGGCTTCAAGGTCTGGGCCGGCGCGCAAGCGGATATCGAACGCGTTCTGGCCATCTGGCGTGAGTGTCTTGACGCGAGCAAGGGCCCCTATCTGTTTGGCAAGGAAGCTTGCATGGCGGATGCCATGTATGCGCCGGTCGTCAGCCGGTTTCTGACCTATGACGTCAAGCTGGATGCGCAATCAGGCGCCTACAGCGATGCGATCATGGCGCTGCCTCACATGCAGGAGTGGCTCGCCGCCGCCAAAGCCGAACCGGATGAGCTGGAAGAGCTCGACGTGGAATTCTGAGCCCGGACCACAAATCCCAAACCTTGTCCCGGTTGTGCAACGGCGTTGGCAGCGCGGCATGCTCCTGTTAGGTTGCCGCACGGGCAAGATAACCGGGTTATCATGACAGCTGCACGCTTTCCTTCGCTCGCCCATTGGGGCGCTTTCACCGCATTGGTCGAGAATGGCCGCGTCATCGGCTGTGAGCCGTTTGCGCGCGACCCTGCGCCCTCGAACATGCTCGACGCGATTCCCGCCATGGTGCACTCGCCGCTGCGAATTGCGCGTCCCGCAATCCGCGAGGGGTGGCGAGCCGGAAAACCGCGCACCGGAAACGACCGCTTCCGCGAAGTATCATGGGATGAAGCGCTGTCGCTCGTCGCCGAGGAGCTCACGCAGGTGCGCGGGAAATTCGGCAACACGGCCATTCTCGGCGGCTCATATGGCTGGTCCTCGGCCGGCCGGGTGCATCATGCCCGCACGCTGACGCGCCGATTCCTGTTCCTGGGTGGCGGATGTGTCGACCAGGTTGCGAACTACAGCTTCGGGGCCGCGACTTATATCCTCCCCCGCGTGATCGGCACTTTTGCGCCCATCAACGGCGACGTCACCGATTGGCCGTCCATCGTCAAAAACGCCCGAATGATGATCGCCTTCGGCGGTCTCGCGCTCAAAAACGGCCAGGTCACATCAGGCGGGGCCGGAGCCCATAGTCTCGAAACCTGGCTGCGCCGGGCGAAAGCGGCCGGCATCGACTTCGTCTCCATCAGTCCGGTCAAATCCGATGCGCCGGATTTTCTCGGCGCGCAGTGGATCCCCATCCGGCCGAATACCGACACCGCGCTGATGCTCGCCATGGTGCACACCTTGCTCACGGAGGGCCGCTACGATGCGCAATTCATGTTGCGCCATTGCACGGGCTTTGAAACGTTTTGCGATTATCTTCTCGGTCGCGGGGACGGCGTGACGAAGGACGTGGATTGGGCCGCCGGCATTACCGCTGTGCCCGCCGAGACAATTCGCGAGCTCGCTCGCAGGGCATCCTCGACACCAACGATGATTACTTGCGCGTGGTCACTGCAGCGGGCGCATCATGGCGAGCAGCCCTGTTGGGCGGCGATCGTGCTCGCAGCGATGCTGGGCGGCATTGGCCTGCCCGGGACCGGCTTTGCTTTTGGCCACGGCTCGGCCAATGGCATCGGCGTGCCGCGTATCGATGTCGCGGGTCCGGAAGTTCCGTTGCCGATCAATCCGGCGCGCACCATGATTCCGGTCGCCCGCATCGTCGATATGCTGCTTGCGCCGGGCGAGAGCTACGAATTCAATGGACGCCGGTACGCTTATCCCGACATTGAATTGATCTATTGGGCCGGCGGCAATCCGTTCCATCACCATCAGGATCTCAACCGGCTGCGACGCGCCTGGCAGAAGCCCCAGACGGTCGTTGTTCATGACGGCTGGTGGACGCCGACGGCGCGTCACGCCGACATTGTGCTTCCCGCCACCACGGCGCTTGAGCGCAACGATGTGGGCGGCTCATCGCGCGACACCTTCGTGCTGGCCATGCACCGCGCGATCAATCCGGTCGGTGAAGCCAGGAACGATTTCGACATCTTCCGCGCGCTGGCGCAGCGTCTCGGCTATGAGCACGCATTCACGCTAGGACGCGACGAGATGGCATGGTGCGAGTGGGTCTACAACAAGGTGCGCGCGAGCGCGCAAGCCAAGGGGGTTGCACTGCCGGGGTTTCAGCAGTTCTGGGCGGAAGGTTTTGTCGAGCTACCGCCGCCCGAGCGCGACTATGTGCTGTTCGAGGATTTCCGGCGCGATCCCGAGGCGCATCCGCTGAAGACTCCGTCAGGCCGCATCGAGATCACCTCGCAAGCGCTTGCCGCCCTGGATTACACGGAGTGTCCGCCGCACCCGGCCTGGCTTGCGCCCGCGGAGTGGCTCGGCAGCGCGGCGGCGCAACGTTGGCCGATCCATCTCCTCACCAACCAGCCGGCAACCCGCTTGCACGCCCAAATGGATCCGGGCCCGGTGTCGCGCGCAAGCAAGGTCGCAGGGCGTGAGCCCGTTCGGATCAACCCCGCGGACGCGGCGCACCGCGGCATTTGCAACGGCGATATCGTGCGTGTGTTCAACGCCCGCGGCGCGTGTCTTGCGGGCGCCGTGATCGATGCGGGCGTCATGCCGGGGGTGGCCGTCATGGCGACGGGGGCGTGGTTCGACCCAGGCGCGGCGGAAGGAGAGCCCGAGCGCCACGGCAATCCCAATGTGCTCACCCTCGACATTGGTACTTCCCCGCTCGCGCAGGCGACGAGCGCGCAGACTGCGCTGGTCGAGATCGAACGGTGGAACGCGCCGGCGCCACCCGTTCGCGCCTTTGCGCCGCCTGAACTTGCACCTGCGGTCTAGACGGGTGAGCTGGCCCGCGACTACGCCGTGCGAGGCGTGTTGAAAGCGATCTATCAGTTCAGGCGATCGCTGATCTTGGCAATACCCGCATTGGCGCAGGCCTCGTCCTTCTCGCCGCTCGGCGTGCCGCCGACGCCGATACCGCCGATAACCTGATTGCCCAGCTTGATCGGCACCCCGCCTCCTACGGCCACCATCTGCGTGTCATAGAGGGTAGGATTGAACGCTCCCGGCGCCGCGATCGCTTTTGCCAGTTCCGTGGTCGTGAGTCGTCGCACGGCTGCCGTATAGGCTTTGCGGCGGGTGATATCGCGGCTCAACACACTCACCCCGTCGCCGGCAAGGAGCACTTGGAGGTTGCCGGCACGGTCCACGACCGCGGCGGTGACGGCAAAGCCGTCGGCCTTGCACGCAGCGATTGCCGCCTGTGCGGCTTCGACCGCCAGCGTGAGCGTAAGAACCTTGAAAGTCTCGGTCGGCAGCGGATCAGCGGTCGCGGCCGAGATGCCAGTCAATGCAATAACCGCAAGTGTGTGGAATCGTAGCATTGTTTCCTCCAGTACCGGGGCCGGACGCGCGGGACGCTGGCATTATCAGATGTTTCTGCTCCCGCGAGCAATCGATAGTAAACGTCAATCGCGACCATTAAACAATATGCCGCTCACATGTAGTTTAGTGGTCGCAGTTAGAGAAAACAGGACGGTTGGGGAGAATTGGGTTGGCTAAGTTCACCGTCGAGGCCAACGCCTTTTAGACCTTACTCGACCAGTAGCGGACCTCATAAGCCTCGCTCAACGCAATCAACTGGCGATCGGAACCGCCGCGCTTGCTTTTGTCGTCAGCCATGCCAAGCTCCTGTTGTTATGAGAGCCAGATTATAGGATATCGAATTGGCAGGGATCAGACAGTAGGTATGCGAGCCATTTCGTAACCCGCCAAAGCTGACAGAGTCGGGTTAGGGTCACCTTGCGACGCGCCGCTCAATGGTTACCCGACAAGCTGTGACAGCAGCACTCAGCAAGCGGCCGTCCGAAAATCTTGCCGCCTTTTTACACACGGAAGAGGAGAAATGGAAAAAGGTGATTGCCTTAGCAGGTGTAAAAATTAATTAACTTCATGATGAACGCCAGCCTTCATTGACTTCGCCGCGTTGCGCAGTGCTCAACTTGGACCGAGGCGCATAGGCGCGGGCAGGCTCTCGGGCAGTTTGCCAAAAGTCTGGAGTGCAGCCTGCATTGCGACGATATAGCCGTACGGGCCGGCCAGCGATCACGGCTTTGACAGCAGACGAGAGCTTTGAATGCCGATGAAGCTCGTCGCGGCCGTGGATGTTCGAAATGTGAACTTCGAAGATCGGCCCTTCGAAAGCTTTGAGTGAGTCGAGGATAGCGATTGATGTGA
>CATPCO010000029.1 GCA_955652925.1 uncultured Xanthobacteraceae bacterium
CCTGAACCGATTTCCAAGGTTAATAGAGCGCAGCGCACGATTTATTCGAAGGCATGGTGCCGCCAGTGTATTCCTGGCCCGTTTCACAGCAGTTGTGCGCGCGTTTGTCCCCTTGGTCGCAGGAATCCTGAGAATGTCATCAGGCCGCTTCTATGTGGCCAATGTTCTGTCCGCGCTGGTATGGGCCCCCGCCCATGTTTTTCCTGGTGTGTTGGCTGGAATGGCCATTAGTGTCGCAGGTCCGCACGCCACAGAAGTCGCTCTACTCGTGCTTGCTGCCCTCGTCTTAGCTTCGATCGCCTGGCACGTACTACGAGACCCGTCACGCGGCAGCTTATGTTCCTCGGCCGCCTCGACGAGGCGCGAGCGCTCTATTTGAAATATCGAGGTCAGAAGGACATCTCGGACGGGAAGTCTTGGGAAGCTGCCATCCTTGACGATTTCGCCGACCTGGGAAAGTCAGGCCTGACGAACGAGCGCGACGACCCGCATGAGCTTAGCGATGTGGCCCTCGCCGTCGACTGCATCATGGCCCTCCTTCAGGAGCATTGCACACGGCCGCTGTTTTCTCCGTCGGCTCCGTGGACGCCCTGCGGACGACCGTCATTTACTGCGGACAAACTGCGGACTCGGAAGGAGCTGGAGCGGATAGGCGCCAGGGTGCTGCCAAAAACACATAAGAAACAGTGATTTCTGGTGGGCGCGACAGGGATCGAACCTGTGACCCCTACCATGTCAAGGTAGTGCTCTTCCGCTGAGCTACGCGCCCGAGGCTTGAGGATGGCGAGCCGTGGTCATATCCCTCCAAGCGCGATGAGGCAAGAACTCTCACGCTCCGGTATCCACGCCCCTCACGCCGCGAGCATCTTTTGCACTTCGTTTACGAGCTCGCGCAGATGGACCGGCTTCGAGAGCACCTTGGCATTTTTGGGCGCCTTGGAATCGGAGTTGAGCGCGACCGCGGCAAAGCCGGTGATGAACATGATCTTGATGTCAGGGTCGAGTTCGGAAGCGCGGCGCGCGAGCTCAATCCCATCCATCTCCGGCATGACGATGTCGGTTAGCAGAAGCTCGAACGGCTCCTCGCGCAACCGCTGGTAAGCGGAAAGACCGTTGTCGAAAGAGATGACCTCGTAGCCCGCATTCTGCAGGGCTCTCACCAGAAAGCGGCGCATGTCGCCATCATCTTCGGCAAGAATGATTTTTGCCATCGTCCAGCCCACTGGGGATGGCGGCGATCGACCCCATCCCTCTCTGCCAACCTTTCCATAAGTCAGGGCGCCGGTAAATATCGCGTGAAGTCCTTTGGCGGGCTTGGCGGTTGCCCCGGGGCGGAGCTGTCACCATGGACAACAGCGCGTTTCTGGCGCTAGTGAAGATCAAAGACCGCTCCGTACTGGTGCCCGCCGCAAGCCTGCCTCCCCCATGCCCGAACTGAAAGACGAACTCGACCCGCCCTTTGAGATTGTCGAGCCGATGCGAGGGCGCGGGCCGGTCATTTTCAATTCGCCCCACAGCGGCAGCGTTTATCCGCGTGCGTTCCTCGTCGCGTCGCGGCTCGACCTCGCGACGCTGCGCCACTCGGAGGACTCCTTCGTCGACGAGCTTGCGCTTGGGGTGGTGCGGCGTGGCTATCCGCTCATGCGGGCGCACTTTCCCCGCTGCTATGTCGACGTCAATCGCGAGCCCTATGAGCTTGATCCCCGCATGTTCGAGGGGCGTCTGCCTTCCTTCGCCAATACCCGCTCCATGCGGGTCGCGGGCGGGCTCGGCACCATCGCCCGCGTGGTCGGAGACGCGCAGGAAATCTATCGCGAGCGAATCCCTGTCGATGACGCCATTGCCAGAATTGAGGGACTCTACAAGCCCTATCACCGCGCTTTACGCCGCCTGTTTACGCGCGTGCACCGCGATTTCGGCGCCGCGGTCTTGATCGATTGTCATTCCATGCCGTCGGCGGCGGGCTCCAAGGACGAGCGTCCGCGGTCCGACGTGGTGCTGGGCGACCGCTACGGGACCAGCTGTGTTGGCGTGGTCGCCGAAGTGGCCGACGCGACGCTGAGGGGGCTCGGCTACTCGGTCAGCCGGAACAAGCCCTACGCCGGTGGCTTCATCACCGAGCATTACGGCAATCCGGCCGGCGGGCTGCATGCGATCCAGCTCGAGCTCAACCGCGCCCTCTATATGGATGAGCACCGATGCGAGCGCTCGGCCTCGTTCGATCGCCTCGCGAGCGACCTTGAAACGCTCGCAGAGGAGCTTGCCGCCATTGCGCTCCAGGAGTTGCGTCCGTACCGCGCGGCAGCCGAATAGGCTCGCGCCAAGAAAGTGCCAAGAACGTGCCAAGAAAAAGGGCCGCCTGCGGATGCAAGCGGCCCAAGTCTAGGGAGGAAACGCCCAAGGAGGGCGGCGGTAACGCGGGGCGCTACCGCACCGCAGCAATATGCCACCGCAGTGCACAAAACGCAAGGGAACGGCGAGCCACGTTCGTTCTCGTTGCGGGAAAAATCGCCACGCCCAGGCCACTGGCCGGACCGGCCGCAAAGAAATAATTTGTATAATCAATGCTTTAGGCCGCGAAGGGGAGCGATAGGCGGTAACGTCATAGCTGCCATCCGCAGCTGTGGGAAAATCCCCCGAAGCTTTCCCTGTGCTCTCGCAGGGAAGAAAACCATGCCCGGTGGTCGCAAAGTAGACATCTTGCCCGGCCTCGAGGTGTTCGATAGTCGAACGGCATCAGCCATGCGGACCGGGCGGTCATGACCGCGATTGATTTTTCATCTTTCGTGAACGAGCTTGCCTCGCTGTCCGGCGAAACCATCCTGCCGTTTTTTCGCACTTCGCTCAGCATTGCCGACAAAAGTGACGGGGGCAGCTTCGATCCGGTCACCGCCGCCGACCATGCCGCCGAGACCGCGATGCGCAATCTCATCCACCGGACGTTTCCAGACCACGGCATCATCGGTGAGGAGTTCGGCAGTGAGCGCGCCGATGCCGACTATGTCTGGGTGCTTGATCCTATTGACGGCACCAAGTCGTTCATTTCCGGGATGCCCGCATGGGGCACGTTGATCGCTCTCCTGCGCGCGGGCGAGCCGGTCTTCGGCATGATGAACCAACCCTTTATCAAGGAGCGCTTCAGCGGCGACGGAAGGGGGGCGCATTATCAGGGGCCGGCTGGAGAGCGCGATCTGCGCACGCGGGGCTGCGCGTCTTTATCCGACGCGGTTTTGTTTACGACCAGTCCACTCTTGATGAACGGCGCTGATCGCGCGCGGTTTGCCAAAGTGGAAAAGCTGGCGCGGCTCTCGCGTTACGGCGGGGATTGCTACGCCTACTGCATGCTGGCGGCCGGCCATGTCGATCTCGTGATCGAGACCGAGCTCAAGCCCTACGACGTCCTGCCGCTGATGCCGATCATTGCCGGAGCGGGCGGTGTGATCACCGACTGGGAGGGCAAGGCGCCGCATTCCGGAGGACGCATCGTGGCCGCGGGCGACAGGCGCGTTCATGCCGCCGCTCTCGCGGCGCTCAACGCACGCGCGGATCCGTAACCGCGCGCGCCCTAATGAGCCGGGACGGCGGAGGGAGCGGGGCGCGTTTCCATGGCGGCGATGCGGCTGCGCACCGCGCGCTGCACTTTCTCGAAGGCGCGCACCTCGATCTGGCGCACGCGCTCGCGCGAGACGCCGAATTCGGCGGCGAGCTCCTCGAGCGTGATCGGATCGTCGGCCAGTCGGCGCGCCTCGAAAATGCGCCGCTCCCGGTCGTTGAGCACGGAGAGCGCTTCGCCCAAGGCTTTCTTGCGATTGTCCGATTCCTCGCTCTCGGCGAGCCGGGTTTCCTGGTCCGATCCGTCATCGACCAGCCAGTCCTGCCACTCGCCGCTGTCCCCGTCCTCCCGGATGGGCGCGTTGAGCGAGACATCTCCGCCCAGGCGGCGGTTCATGTCGACGACGTCCTGCTCGGTGACGCCAAGGCGCCGCGCGATGAGCTTGACCTGGTCGGGACGCAGGTCCCCCTCTTCCAGCGCCGAGATCTTGCTCTTCGCCTTGCGCAGATTGAAAAACAGCTTTTTCTGATTGGCCGTGGTGCCCATCTTCACCAGCGACCAGGAGCGCAGGATGTATTCCTGGATGGCGGCCTTGATCCACCACATCGCGTAGGTGGCAAGACGGAATCCTTTCTCCGGCTCGAATCGCTTGACCGCCTGCATCAGCCCGACATTGCCCTCCGAGATCACCTCGGAGATCGGCAACCCGTAGCCGCGATAACCCATCGCGATCTTGGCGACGAGCCGCAGGTGGCTGGTGACGAGCTTGTGGGCGGCGTCGCGGTCGCCATGCTCGCGCCAACGCTTGGCCAGCATGTATTCGTCCTGCGGCTCCAGCATCGGGAACCGCCGGATTTCTTCGAGATAGCGGGTAAGACCTGACTCGGCAGTCAGGATCGGCAAAGTTGCGGCACGGGCCATTGCAGCGCCCTCCTAAGTGCCCCCGGCCAAACCGGCAGGCGGATCCCACCGCCGCTCCCCGAGCCGGCGGTGTCGGTCCCGCGATACACCCGATCGCAGGATCTGAAGATTACAGGACAAAGCCAGGCAAAAGAAAGCGTCCCGCCGTCACGTCGCTGTGACCCTTGGGTGATTAGTTAACCCCTTGATAATGTGGGGCTTTCTCCGCCAGCCAATGTGCCCTGCGCACGCAGGCCGTGGTGTAAACGCACCAAATCACCCGGCAGTTCCGATCGGAACTCCAGATGCTTCCCGCCCAGCGGATGTTCGAGATCCAACAGATGGGCATGAAGTGCCTGCCGCGCAAGGGCTTCCAGCGCCGCGCGTGCGGGCGGCGGCAATTGATTCGCTTTGGTCTTGAATCCGGCCCCGTAGACCTCGTCGCCGAGAAGCGGGTGGCCGATGGAGGCGAGATGAACGCGGATCTGGTGGGTTCGTCCGGTCTCGAGCCGGCAGGCGAGCAGGCTCGCGACCGGCGTTCCACCGATCCCGGGGTAGCGTTCGAGCACCTCCCAGTGGGTCACGGCGGACCGTCCTCCCTCACGCACGGCCATCTTTTCGCGGGCGTGCGGATGGCGTCCCATCGGCTTGTCGATGGTGCCGCGCGGCCGCTCGGGTGCGCCCCAGACAAAGGCGAGGTAGCCGCGCCGCAGTCGTCCAGTGCGCCCGTGATCGGCGAACGCACGCGACAGTGCAAGGTGAGCGTGATCAGTCTTGGCAACGGCAAGAAGCCCGCTCGTGTCCTTGTCGAGGCGATGCACGATGCCTGGGCGCTTGACGCCGCCAACGCCAGAGAGGCTGTTGCCGCAATGAGCGATGAGCGCGTTGACCAGCGTGCCCGTGCGATTGCCCGCGGCGGGATGGATGACAAGGCCCGCGGGCTTGTTGATGACCAGAAGCGCGTCATCCTCGAACACGATGTCGAGCGGGATATTTTCAGGCCCGGCGGTGTCGTCGGTCGCCGGCGGAACAGCAAGCGTGATCGCGCTCCCGGCGTTGACGCGCTGGCTCGGATCGCGGATCGTCACGCCGTCGACCGCGACGTGACCGGCAAGAATCAAAGCCTTGTGGCGCGAGCGCGAATGCTCTGCGGCCTGAGCCGCGAGCACGCGGTCGAGCCGCCCGCTCTCGGCGGCCACGATGTGTTTCTCGCTGGGTACCTGCTGCGGCATGATGATGAGCAATTTTTCGGCGGACGATGACAAGCCTCTCGATCCCGCCGCCGCGCGTATCGTTGCCAAGGTACGCTGGCTGATGGTCATCGCGGCGGCGACGACGTTCCTTGCCGTCGCCGCGGTGATCGGCGTTATCGGCTATCGCCTTTTCAAGGGCGAGGGAAGCACCACGCCGATCGCCGACGTAACCGCATTGTTGCCGAAGGGCGCGCGCATCATTGCTACCGCGCTGACGCAGGACGCCATCGCGGTCACCATTGATATAGGCGGTGCGACCGAGGTGCGCACGTTCGATCTCAAGACGCTGCAGCCGCGCGGCCGCCTGCGGTTTGCAACGGAGCCGTGAGCGGCACCGCTGCACTGCCGAACCGCCGACATACTACCTCTCGGCGCGACTTCGTGACTTGGCGCTTTGCGGCCGGTCGTCCGAACGCATGAAACATAGTGTCTCTCACTCCGGATCGTCGACCGGAATGTCGGCCGGATCAATCCAGACCACCCGTTCATCGTGCCACACTGCGACCGGGTTTCCCGCCTGCTTATGACGTAGCAATGCCTTGCGGACAGGACGCGCAAGCGGCTCCTGGATCAAGTGGATACCGCGTATTCGATCGCTGATCGGACGATCACTTGAGGGAGGCTCAACCATGGAACGTCTATTCCTCCGCCTGCGGCTGTTGCGCAAGTAGAGCATCGAGCAAGCCTTGACGATAGTGGAAGCTCGTATCCTTCAACAGCATGAAGGCCTCGCGAAGATTTATCAGTCCACGCCTTGCAGCGAGGTCGAGGATACCCAGAGTGCCGGTTACGGCGAAACCTTGTCCACGCGCAAATGATACTCCGTCGCGGTCATCCATGAGGATCAAATCGGCATTAAGCTCCATTGCAAGCGCAACCGTCGCGCGCTCACCGTCATCCAGAGACGCGGGCACGGTATCCTGATGATCGGGGTCAGGTCTGACTTCGAACCAGAGCGGGCTTTGCGCGATCCAATCGCGCACGACTGCCGGTGTATTAGGATGGCTGAGCTCATCGCGGACCGAGATTGGCACAATAATCCGATCAAACAGCCTCGGAAGCAGGTCGATTGCATTGATCTGGACCAGGTAATTCAGTGGGCCGGTATCGGCGACCACCACCTGCACCGGGCTCAAAATCCTAATCGTTTCAGATCTTGCCGGTCGCGCTCCAAATCGGCTGGCGTGTAGGAACCAAAGATTTCGTGCGTCTGGAAGAAGGCATCGAGCTCCGCACGTGTCTCAAAGCCAAGCAGGCGGCGTAGTTCGGGCTTGGTCAAACGGCCACGCTTGTATTCTTCGAGCGCAAGCGCTTCGAGCGCGCGGCGTGTCAGATCGCCGCCCTCGGCTGTGAGGCGCTCAGCGACGTCATCAGGGATTTCAAGTGTCAAATTCATTCATCTAGATTAACGGAGCCTCGCTCCACGATCAAGTTTTGAGGCTGTGTGTGCTCGGTTCAAAAGCCGTTCGTGCCCTAAGATAATTTCACCGATGCCACTAGCGAGAGCCTTTTCAGCACAGCAATACCGTCAGCGGAAAAGATGTCGCAGAAGGCCGAAAGGCCGTAAAGCCTGTCAGGCGGCACGAGACGCCTGCACAGTTGAGGCAAATTGATTACGGCGCAGGGCCTTTTGATTCAGAACTCCTTTCCTAAAGGAGAGCATTGCCTTCCCTCGCTCACATCGCGCTCAGCCCGCCATCCACGGGCAGTGCGACGCCGGTGATGAACGAAGCTTCGCTGGACGCAAGCCATAGAATCGGAAAGGCGATTTCCTCGGCCTCCGCCCAGCGCCCCAGCAATGAGGGCGCCGCGCCCTTGGCCTTGAGCTCTTCGCGGCTCATGCCGCGTGCCTCGGCGCGGCCCCACGTCCACGGCGTCCAGGTCGAGCCGGGGCAGACCGCGTTGACGCGAATGCCGTGCGGCGCCTCTTCGCACGCCAGCACCCGGGTCAAGGCGAGCACGCCCGCCTTGCTGGCGTCGTACGCACCCATGTTGGCGCGGCCCGCGAGCGCGAACACGGAAGCCACATTGACGATGCTGCCGCTGCCGGACTTGCGCAAATGCGGCAACGCCGCGCGTGCGCACATCGCAAGCCCCGTGACATTGGTTTGCAGGATCGTCGCCCAGCTTTCCGGCGTCGCCTCGGCCAGCGGACCGAACGCCCGCGCAGCGGCATTGTTGACGAGAATGTCGAGCGCGCCGAGCTCTGCCGCCAGCTCGGCGATGGCGGCCGTGATTTCATCCGGCTTGGCAATATCGGCGCACCGCCAACAGATGACGGCGCCCGGCATTTCCGCAGCGAGATCAGCTGCCGCCTTGCCGAGCGTCTCGCGGTCTTTGTCGATCATCCCGAGCCGGGCGCCCTCGCGCGCGAACAACCTCGCCGCGGCATAGCCGATGCCGCGCGCCGCCCCGGTGATGATCGCGGCCTTTTGCGAGAGCCGGCCCGGCATGGGCTAGAGCGGATAGACCAAGGCGTCGCTTGGAATATCGATCCGGCGGTTCTCGGTGAGCGGCTCGAGAAAAGCCTTGCGCATGAGACGGCGTACGTTCACCACGTCGACGTCTGGCCGCATGAGATGCTCCTCGCGGCGCGCGGATATCACCTCGCCCTGCGCCTCGGCGGCAAAGGCGTCCTCGGCGGACACTTTCTTGAGGCGCGGCAGCGCGACCTCCTCAAACACCTTCGTGGCATGGGCGCGCTCTTCCTGCGTGCGCGCGCGCCAGACCGCGTAGCGCACGATCTGGGTGCGGCTCTCATCAATCGCGAACTGCCACAGGCGCGACGTGTAGGGTGCTGCTCCGGGCGCCGGCGCAATCGGATTGCTGGTGAGGCACGGCAGCGCAAACCGGTGTCCCTTCACGTCGACGGTGAAATGGCCGTGATGCAACGGCTTGTTTTCGGCATCGAGCGACACGGCGCGGATGCCATGCGATGTCTCGATGATTTTCATCCGCCGTTGGCCAAGCGGCACTTGCGAATGTTTGACGCCGCCGCCGGTCCATTTCTCCTCGGTCACGGCTTGCGAGGCGGCGTGCAGCACCACGGCATGGAAAGCGTCGCTGCCGTCGATTGCGAGCAGCCAGTTGCTCTTCCACACTTCCGTCGGCAGGCGGAACCAGATGAACTCGTCGGGCCTGCTCAGTTCTTGCGGCACTTCGCGTTCGAGCGGCGGCGCCGGAAAGCTCTTCGTATCGCCGAGATAGACCCAGATGTAGCCGCCGAGCTCGCGCGCCGGATAGGCCGCGACGCAAGGCCAATGGCTCCTGCGTTCATCGCTTTCCTCCCACGGCACCATGACGCAGCGGCCCTCGCCGTCAAAGCGCAGCCCGTGCAGGATGCACTGAAGATGGCCGTCGAAGACCCGGCCCACCGAGAGCCTGATGCTGCGATGGGGGCAGCGGTCATGCACGACCTTGGGCGCGCCGGCGCGGTCGCGCCAAGCGACGAGATTTTCACACAGCGCGGTAAATCCCACCGCCTTGCCGGGGCGCACCTCCTCGGACGCCAGGACCGGATACCAGTAGTTGCGCAATCCCTTGATGAGACCGGCCGGCAGGTTGGGGGCGACTTCCGTCGTCGCCGTCAAAGCGCCGGCATCAAGCGCGCGTTGCGGGGATTGCGGTGCGATGCTTGCTGCCTGCGACATCGAGTGCTCCGGAATGGCGCTTCCCAAATCGGCGCGAAGCTTCGTTCTTCAACTGCGCTCTGTCAACGGAGTGCGTCTCGTCTTGCATCTCGTCTTGCGCTCCCGGCTCGCGCTGGACTTGCGTTTTTTGTTCCGCCTACATTGTCCCAAATGGAGAAGAGATTGAGTTCGTCGATCACAGCAATCCTCAACTGCATCGACAAGGACGAGCTCGTCCGCCTGGTCCTCGATCTGTGCAACATCGACAGCGGCGGCCCGATCGAAGCACCGGTGGCGCGTTATCTCGGCGACTGGTTGCGGGCGGAAGGCTTCAAGGTCCGCAACATCGGCTTGCTTGCCGACCGCTTCAACGTGCTGGCACGGCTGCCCGGAACGGGCGGCGGTTTGAGCCTGCTGCTCAACAGCCACATGGACACCGCGGTCCGCGCAACCGATGTCTGGTCGCGGACTGATCCGGATGCCGAGGTGCATCACAAGGCCTGGCGGGAAGGCGACGAGCTCATCGGCGAGGGCGTCGTCAACGACAAGGGACCTATGGCCGCGTTCCTCATCGCAGCGCAAGCCATCAAGCGCGCCGGCGTGAAGCTCAAGGGCGACCTCTTGCTCTCCGCCGTCGTCGCCGAGACGAGCCACGAGCCGAGCGATGGGGAGCCGGGCGCCATCGTGGAGACGCTCGATCTCGGCGCGCGATTTCTGGCCACGCATGGCGGCGTTGCCGATTACGCGCTGATTGCGGAGGGAACCGGGTTCAGCATCGTGACGGTCGAGGCCGGAATGGCCTGGTACAAGATCACCTGGCGCTCGGATCAGCCGGGCTTCTATACGCCATACCTGCCCGACCGCACGACCATGCAGGAGAGCCCGAACATGATTGTGCGCGCCGGCGTTGCCATCGCGGCGCTGGAAGACTGGGCGGCGGCCTATCAGAAAAAATACACGCGAAAGATCGGCGGCGGAATGGTCATTCCGAAGGCGCAGATCGCAGCGATCCGCTCCGGCGATTCCACGGCACTGATGTCGACGCCGCAGATCTGCAAGCTTTATCTCGGCGCTTTCACAGTGCCCGGGCACGATCCGCTCGCGCTGCGCGTCGAGATCGAGCACGCGCTGGCGGCGGCGGGCGTGCCGGCGAGCGAGGTGGAGTTGTATTTGTTCCGCCGCGGCTACGAGGCCAAGAACGCCGAGCGCATCACGGATGCGCTCCTGCGCGCCCACAAGGCAACGTTCGGAACCGACCCGCCGCCCCCGGATCCCGCCACCTGCAGCATGTGGCGCGACATCAACATGTTCAACGAGGTCGGCATTGCGGCCGTGACTTACGGGCCGCGCGCGCAACGCCATTCATTCCGCAAAGCGATCACGATTGAGGCGCTCTATCAAGCCGCTTGCGTCTACGCGCGCACCATGCTCGACATCTGCAGCCAGGAAAAGCCGCATGCTGCGAATAGCAGGTAGGTTGGGTCGAGTTCTTCACGAGACCCAACATTGAGCGGCGCGGGAAGTTGTTGGGTCTCGCAAGCGCTCGACCCAACCTACCGGCCATTCGCCATTCGTCGGAAAGGGAAACAGCAGGCATGCGTTGCGTCTTACGCGGATTGGCTCTGACACTCGCCGCGCTGACCGCTGCGCCCGCGCCGGCACAGGACTTTCCGGTAAAACCGATCCGCATCATGGTCGGCTATCCCCCGGGCGCCGGACTGGACTTCACCGCGCGCCTGTTCGCCGAGTGGCTCAAGGCCACGCTCGGTCAGCCGGCGGTCGTCGAAAACCAGGTCGGGGCTGGCGGCAAGATTGCCGCCGAATATGTCTCACACGCGGCGCCCGACGGTTACACGCTCCTCTACGGCGTCGGCAGCGATCTGGTGTGGACCAGGTTCCTGACCAAACGGCAGGCCATCGACCCGCTCACCGACTTGACGCCGATTGCAAGCGTCGTCAGCTCGGTCAACTGCGTGGCCGTGAACGCCGATCACGCGCTGCGCTCGTTCAAACAGCTGATCGAATTCACCAGGCAAAATCCGGGCAAGCTGACTTACGGGACGGCCGGGATCCAGTCGTACTATTACCTGATCGGCGAGGCGTTGCGACAAGGCGGCCTCGACATGCTGCACGTGCCCTACAAGGGCACCGCGCCGTTGGTTCCGGCGCTGCTTGGCCGCGAGATCGATTTGGCGCTCACCACCGTCAATTCGGTGGCGCCGCAGGTCGCGGCCGGCAGCATCAGGATACTCGCGGTCATGCAGCCGCAACGCCATGCTCAACTCCCCGATATCCCCGCGATCAAGGAGCTTTTGCCCGGGTTCAACGCGCCGTTGTCATGGTTCGGATTTTTCGGGCCGCCGGGCATGCCGGCACCCGTGATCGAGAAATTGAACGCAGCGATCGGCGAGGCGCTGCAATCGGCGCAAGTCCGTGACAAGATCACCGGCTTGGATCTTAACGTCTTCGCCACGCCGGCAAATGAGCTGCGTCCCCTCATCCTCGAATCGAGGAAGGAATTCGAGCAGCTGATCAAGACCGCCAACATCAAGCCGATCGACTGACATGCATCGCAAATTCCTGATCGCAGCAATAGCGGTGGCGATTGTCGACTGCTCCTTTCCGGCGCATTCATCGGAACGGGTGATCTACCTGCTACCGGCGCCGATCTATCTGCCGGCGTTCGGGCCTTGGATCGTTGCGCGCGAGCGCGGTTATTACGCGGCCGAGGGCCTCGATATCCAGTTCGAGACCGCGCGCGGAGGCGCCGACGTGGCCAAGCAGGTCGGCGTGGGAAACGCCGTCGTCGGCGGCGCCATGGGGGACACCCCCATCATTGTGCGCGGCAACGGGGTACCGGTGCGCTCGGTTGCGGTGCTCGGCGGGCTGGGTTTGATGCAGCTCGTCGTTCACGCCGACTCCGGCATCACGGCCCCTGCCGATCTCAAGGGCAAGACCGTCAATGTCACCGCTTTCCAGGAAACGACCTACTACGCGCTTCTCGGCATGCTGGCTGCCGCCGGGCTGACCAAGGACGCTGTCAATATTCAGGCAACCGGCCCGGCAAATATTTGGAAATTCTTTCTCGCCCGCAAGGCGGATGGGATGGCGGGAGTGCCCGATTTCATCGCCGAGGTGGAAAAGGCGGGCGCGCAGATCCGTGTGATCCCGTCGAGCCAATATTTCGAAAGCATGGGGCAGGCCATTCTCGCTTCCGATCAGACCATCAGGGAGCGCCCCGCGCTCGTGCGCAGTCTCGTGCGTGCCACGTTGCGCGGCATGCGCGACATCATGCGTGATCCCGTCGCCGCGGCATCGACCTATGTGAGCGCCGTGCCCGACCGCCAGGGTCAGGAAAAGCAGGTCCGGCGGGTGTTCGAATTGTACAAGCAGTATGTCTATGGCGGACAGCGGATCCCCGGAGAAATGAATCGCGATCAGTTGGCCAAGCTCCAGGCGTTCTACGTCAAAGAGGGAATCTCGCAATCGGCGCAGCCACTGGACGATCTCTTTACCAATGAATTTGTGGAATAGCTCAGGCGGGAGTTAGTCGGCATCCTGCATCACCTTGGACGGAACGGGCCAGGACTTGACCTTTTCCCAACCGTCCTGGTGCCAACGGAACAGCGCTAGCTCCTGGTGAATCGCCGGCAGGCCGAAAATCTTGCCTGCGCTCGCAAGCGGTCCTGGCTCAACATCCTGCACCAGGAGGTAATCCGTCGCATGCGCTTTCGCCTCGATCGCGGCCTGTGCATAATCCTCGTGGTGCCAGAGGATCTCGATGCCGGTTTCCCGTTCCGGCATTCCGAGCTGCCAGAGATCGTATCGTACGCCGACTGCGAAAGGGCCATTCCAGGACGGCACAATCAGGAGCTTTGCGCCTGACGGCAGCTGCGCTCGAATATCCAGCGCCACGCCACGCAGGAAACGTTGCCACGCTCGCCCCGGCGGATCATTAAGATCGCGGCGCAGCGGCAGCGTGCACAGAGCCAGCAGAATAGTCGCAACCGTTGCGGCTGGCCTGCGCAATTGCATCCAAGCCGACGGCCGGCTTACTGCCAGCGCCATGGCAGGCGGGTACAATGCGAGCAGCGCCGCGTGCGGCGTGTAGCGCCAGTAATCCGCTGCGATTTGCGCATCGGATGCGCTCATGGCTCCCAGATAGACGATCAGCAGGAAAGCGTTGTAGCCAAGCCAAACGATCGCACAAACTGCCGCCAGGCAACGTGCTTCGCTGTTCTTTCGAGCCAGCGCAAAGAAGCACCAGATGCCGGCTGCGGTGACCGACCACATCATGGCATGAAAGACCGGCGCGTAAACGATCTGAGCCCAGATGGAAGCAAATGTTTCTTTCAGAAGGCTAAAATTCCAGTCCACGAATGGGCGAAACGATTGTTCTGCGTTCGACAAGCTCCCGATCACGTACCAGCGCCAGACTGCAATAAGCACGAGCGGCGGCAGCAGCATGCGCGGAAGCAAAAGCACGGCCCGCCTTGTTCGCGTGCCGGGATTGCGCAGCGCGATCAAGACGAGACTGCACACGACCCAGAGCAGGAGTGCCGGATTCGCCTGCTTGAGATTGACAAGCATTGCGCCGATGAATCCGAAGCGCCAGGACATTGCTTCTACATTGCTGGAATCGTGCGCCGAGAGTCGCGTCAATATCTCGACCCCCACGAGCCCAAGCGCGCCGACGGCCACCATGGTTGCGCATTCGACATAGGCCGACAACACGACGGCACCATTGAGACCGGGATTAAGCAGAACCGTAATCGCAACAGCGCCGGCAATCAAAATCAGCGGCATCTCGGCGCGATTTAGCGACCCACGTCGAGCCAGCGCCGCCGCGAGCGACTGCGCCAGCGTGGCGCTTGCTCCGGCGAGGAGCGCGACATTTAAAATCGGCCCGCTCGCTTCGAGAAAACGCTGCGCGAGGAACGAGCTCGCCGCGATCATCAGCGGCATGGCCTGCGGATAGCCTGGAAAGATCGATAACGCGGGCGGAAGATCGCCCCGAGGAAGCGAATCGTGCTGGTAGATGTATGCAGCGCTTGGCAGCCAATTCCAGAACTCATCCCACATCGCCGCTTCGCTGCGGGTCGCCGCGGCAAGGATCGGCAGAACGAGTGCCAAAGCAATCCAGGTCGCGCGTCCGCCCGGGCACTTGCGCGCGACCAGGGGAGTGGCAAGCGCCAGCAAGGCAAGCCCCGCCATGATCCACGTGACCGGTATGCGTGTCGTGACGGCAATAATGGTCAGCGCGGTGCCGAGCAGTCCGAAACCGACCAGCATGTCCGCTCCCGGCCAGCGCAGCCGGCCCGCCCCAAGCCCGGATCCCGCGGCGATGCACAGCAAGATGGGGACCAGCGAAGGAACGAGAATTGCGAGCAACGCCCCGGGCCAGATTGTCATCGGCTTGCGCCCGTGGGCGAAATTGCACGCGCCGGCCCGATCGCGTTTGCGCAATAGCTAAAGCAGATCAGTTGCCGCGGGCGAGGCACAGTATTGGCCGCATTTGCGGAGCGTCCCGGACCGGTCTGTTCAATGCCTGCGGCCGCGGCGAACGTCGGTATTGTGCACGGCGACAGTGCGCCACCGCCCATCGAGTTTGCGTACCACGCGGATACCGATGCTGGCGCGTTCGCTTTCGTCAATGTCGCCGTAGATGTGGAAGCGGGTATGCATCATCGCCACGTCCGGTGCGAGAAAACGCACATTCAACTCCGGCGTCTCGCGCCTGCTCGATCGGAACGGCCCGTCGGGGCCATGCAAACGCCGCATCAAATCCCGAAAGTCGGCGCGCGTCTTGCTCCATGCACCATTGACGGTGACGAACTGCGCATCTTCCGCAAGCGACTCGACCATGGCGTCCGGGTCGTGTCTGCCCCATGCCTCGTTGAAGCGCAATTCAATCGCGCGAATCGCATCCTCGTCTTCCTTGGTCACGATTGGCTCTCCATGTCATGCAGGCGCGTAGCCCCGATTGATGTGTAGCCGAGATTGAGCGCGAGCCGCCAAGGCGAAGGCAGCTACGCTCGCACGGCTACTCTTTCAGGTGAACTACTGCAACACTTGCAGTCGTTGCAAGGGAGTATTGCCGGCTACATCCATCTGTGACTGATTGGAGCGTAGCAGCGAGTTGCTCAACTTTGTCGAATGCCTGCCGCGCGCGTGCCGACTCGGATAATGCCACGCCTGCAAGCCCCATTGTCACCATCAGGCCAGCCGTCAGGCTCGCGATGACGACATCGCGGTGGCGCGATGCGGCGCGCCGGCTTTCTGCAATGTATGCTTTTATCTCAGGCGTCGGCATCGGGGCGTTATTCGGCCGCGCGGCAATCC